>CAKPAZ010000004.1 GCA_934133195.1 uncultured Bacilli bacterium
TTAAAGACAATTAAATATTAAAAATCATCTCTACATGTGTAGAGATGATTTTTAGCATATCACTGTCAAACTTGGGTGCTTACTCCTTTTTTTAGTTAGGCCCACTTTAAGCCTTTTTTCTTTAAAAAGCAAAAGAAATATGTTATAATATTAAATAGTTAAAAAAAACAAAAGGGGAAAACAATGAAAAAAGTAAAAGATTTTATTTTATCACTAATCTTACCAAGAAGAATGGCTAAATTTCGTAATATGCATTTCATTCTTGCTTTACTAATCTATTTAGTAGGAATGTTCTTAGCGATAGGTTCTCAGTTCATGGTATCAGAAAAATATGTTAAACAAGAAATGGGAAGAACCGAGTTCCAAGAATCTTTAAGTGGATACTATGATAGTGATAAACCTAACAAAACATTTAGAATGCAAAATCTAGAAATTACCAGTGATAATGGAGTAAGCCTTGATCCATCTAGTGATGACCTTACATCATATGATAAGCTTATTACCATTAAATATACAGGTGATACATCTAACTTAGATTTATATATGGCATTTATGGATTCTCTTGATGAAGACCTTCTAACCAAAGAAGAACCATCAAAAGATGAAACTACCAACATCAAAAAATGCCTTCAAAACCTTATTGACTACCAAGCAAATGCCAAAGATGATACTTTAATGTTATATTTTGGTAAAGACACTTTATATTATCATATGGGAAAACTTACAAATACATATACTCTTGAATCATCACTAAAAGAAGTATTACAAGAGTTTACGGCTGTTTCCGATTATAATATTAAATGCAGTCTTGCTTTAAGTAACTTAAGAAGATTAACTAAAGTTGATTTAGTTACTTTCATCAATAAAATGAATGAAGCCTTAGCTTTAGGACTTCCAAAGTACAAAAGTGTAACCGAAAGTAACAATGTTGATTACTATATTGATAGTTACTTTAAAAAATATGGTATCTACCATAAAGTAATGGATGATGAAAACAATAAGTTTGTTGATTTAACCGTTGTCATTGATCCAAAACTTAATCTAAAGAGTGAAAATAAAGAAGATTGGCGTCTTACTTACTTTGATTATGAAGGATACTCTAAACAAGAAAGACAAAAAGATACAACTTATATTCTTTGTGTATTTACTTCTGAACGTTTCTTCTATGTTTATGACCTTGCTCAAAAGAATGAATCAGGTGTATATAAACAACTAGATTATAAAAATGCAAGTATTTTTGAAACATCAAGTACTGTAAATGATAAAGTATATTACCTACCTAATTCCGCTGATGAAATTGAATATAATGAATTTGGTGAATTTGATACTACTAAATGGACAAGAAAAGTAGGTCAAGATGATAAGTTTAACATCGAAGACTTTAATACAAATGAAGAACTTCGAAGTCGTATTAACATGGGTGATCTTTTAACCATCAAGCCCGCAAACCGTCATCTTCCTAACTTTTATGAAGCAGTTTATACGACTCATTCTAGAAGTTACTCATACAATGATTTCATTAGTGATGAGTTCTCAATTAAACTCCTTTATGGTAATTTAAATATTTTCTTACAAAAAGCAGTAGATAGAATGATTGCGATTGACGCTGCTAACTATGAATTAGTTTATGCGATGCTCGCATTTGGCATTTTTATTCTCTTCCCATTAATTCTAACCCTTGTGGTATGGTTAATGTCAAAGAAGCTTGTAATGAAGAGATATCGTCAATATTATGCGATTGGTTCCATTGCTTATGCGATAACCGGTCTTGTAAGCTTTATCATTGGTTTCTTCGTATCATTTGATCGTCTTGCTTTAATCTTGATGTTCGTTCAATCTTGGTATTTTATCTTTGTAACCTTTAGAATTAATACCGATCCGGCTTATAACACCCCAACGGATGATTCCAATACCCCAAATAATAGTAATGATCCAGAACCTGTTAAATTCAAGCCTGTATCTGAACATCAATCTTCACAAATTGGATAAAATTTATTCATAATTTGGTTATCCCCATCATATATTTAAGTGATATTAGGGGGATAGATATGAAGAAAAATCAATTTGCTTTAATCTTTTTAACATTAGTTGTAATGCTTGCGGTGTGGTACATTAAGTCACCATTAAATAAGGTTGACAAAGATAAGAATAATCCAACAGATACACCAGTAATTTCAACAAGAGTTGCAGCTTTAACTTCTTTACGTGAGTCAGTGCGTGAGGAAAGAAGCTTAGAAGTTGCATCCCTTGATACAATTATTGCGAGTGCCGATACAACGGTATTACAAAAAGAAGAAGCACTTAACAAAAAACAATCAATTTCTGATTTAACAGAAAAAGAAGTTTTGTTAGAACTTACCATTATGAACTTAGGCTACCAAGATGCATTCGTTCATGCAACTAAGAATGGCGTAGAAGTCATCATTGTTGCAGATGAAGAAAATGCTGATGTTGTGGTTGAAATCATAGGTGAAGTTATGAAATCTTTTGAAGATACTACTAATGTGGTAGTTAATTTCAAAAGTCTTACAGAACTATCAAATAATTAATTAGGGGGGATTCCCCCTTTTTTTGAGGTGTATATGGGATACTTTATCAAAGAAATAAATGAAACAACAACTCTCCAACAATTTTTAAAAGACATGCATCTTGCATCATCAAAGATTAACTATCTAATTGACAATAAATTTTGTTTTGTAAATGACAACATCTTAAAACGTGATTCTATCATTAACAAAGGTGACTACCTATTCATTGACCTTTCTAACTATGAAATAGAACAAAAAGCCTTTGACTTTCCAATTCCCGTTTTATATGAAGATGATTATATTATTATAGTCAACAAACCAGCTGGCTTTATTGTTCATAGTGATGGTGAGAAAAACTTAGATAATACCGTTACTAACATGGTAGTTAACTACTTAAGAAAAAAGCATGATGAACATAATGTTTATCCCGTTCATCGCTTAGACCTAGAAACTACTGGATGCTTGATGTTTACAAAAGATATTATATCTTTAGGATATTACAGTTATCAATTTGAAAATAAACAAGTCGAAAAAATCTATGAATGCTTAGTTGAGGGAAAAACCAACCTCAGTGGTTACATTACCTCAAATATCGGTAGTGATCGTCACCAAAACAATAAAATGGTAGTTACTAAAAATGGCCTTCCTGCGAAGACTTATTATGAAGTAGTAAGCTATTTAAAAAATTACTCCCTTTTAAAAGTAAAATTATTTACCGGTCGTACCCATCAAATAAGGGTTCATCTATCATCAATTGAACATCCGATTGTTGGTGACATTAAATATGGAAGTAAAACCAAATGTAAATCTCTCTTACTTCATTCATTAAGTCTTACTTTCTATAACTTTTCAACCGAAAACTATCAAACCGTCGAAGCAAAACTTCCGGATACAATGACAAAATTTGTATATTTATTGCAAAAATAGTCTTTTAAGAGTATAATGTATTTTGAATTGAGGTATTAAACATGAGAAAAACAATTAAATTTTTATTTCTTTTTGTGATTTTTGGTTTAATTTTTACTTTTGTAAGTTGTGTTGAATCAAATAATCCTGGTGAAGATGATAACCCAAAACCAGAAGATCCTGTAGAGGTAAAACTAGATGCTCCAACTGACTTAAAAGTTGAAGTGGTAAACGATTTAGTAAAAATTACTTATAAAGTAGTAGAAAATGCATCATTCCATATGGTATTAATCAGAAATGATAAAAAAGAAGTTGTAAAACAACAAAAACTTGGAATGTTTGATTCTACTTATGTATTCTATCAAAAAGACTTAAAAGATGGAGATTACACTGTTTCAGCCTATGCAATAGGTGATGGTACTAAGTATTTAGATTCAGATGAAACAGAAACTGTTTCTTTAACTATCAAAGTTGAAATTGTAAACCCTGACCCAGATCCAGATCCAGACCCTGATCCTGATCCAAATCCAGTTTTAATTCCTTATTATAAGGCAGCTGAAGGTAAAAAAGGAAATGAACTTTTAAAATCTTTAAGAACTATTATAACTGATACTCATAAAAAGGTTACAAGTTATGCTGATTGTAAGAAATACTTACAAAATGCTGATGAAGACCCTAAAAACTCAAATAATATGATTCTATTCTATACTGGTGAATCAATTAAGAAAACAGAAAACATGAACATCTGGAATCGTGAACACGTATGGGCTCAAAGCCTTGGATGGTTCACAACAAGTCAAGCAGGTGCTGACTTACATCACATTCGTCCATGTGATCCTAAAGTAAACAGTAGTCGTGGAAACAAAAAATTTGGTACTGCCTCATCATACTATACACCAACTGATGAATATAAAGGTGATGTTGCTCGTATTATCTTCTATCTAAAGACAAGATATTCACAATCAGATAGTTATGATTTCCCACGCATTGCACAATCTCTTAAACTTCTATTAGAATGGAATAAACTAGATCCAGTAAGTGAACTAGAAGTAAATCGTAATAACTATATCGCAAAAATCCAAGGTAATCGTAATCCATTTATTGATTATCCTGAATTTGCAGATATGATTTGGGGATAATCCTATAAACAATGAACAAAGAGAATACATGTTAAAATGTATTCTTTTTTAAATTTATAGAATTTATATACTTTTATTATTAAATTTAATTAATTTAAAAACAATTAGATTCGAATAAAATTGCGCTATTATATATTTTTATTTAGAATTATGATATACTTTTATTATAATAAACTATAAATATAAGTTAGCTCTGGTGGTTGGAAAGTTGGAAAGTCACCAAAAATACATTTTCATCAACTTTAGGAAGATCTGTTGGCAGATTTATAGCAAATTATGTTCCAAATTATATATTTGAAAATTTATTCTAAAAAGGAGTATTTTGATGATAAAAATTAAATTGAATTTATTTGAATCTATAGTTGGTGCTATATTATTTCCGAATATTGGTATATTTTTTACAACAATTTTCTTGATTATTTCCTTAATAGTTAAGCAAGACCCTGTTATTTATAAAGGAATTTTAATTTCATATATTATCTTTTTTACTTTGATGATTCTTTCAATAATTATTTGTTTATTGATTAATAAAAAAAGTAGAAAAGAGTTTATCTTAAATAATAACGAAATTAAATTTCTTGATCAAAAATATGAAACAAATCAAGTAAGTTCCTGTGAGTACTTTGTATGTAAGTGGTATGCATTGCCAATAGCAGTAATCTATAAACAACAAGCAGCAGGATTAATAACTTTTAAATTTAATTCTGGTAAAAAAATTCAATTTAAAATATTATATAAATATTACCTAAAATTGAAAGATAAATTTAAAAATATTATTGTTAAATAGAAATTACTTTAATAAGCAAAAAAACTAGGTGAGTTTACCGATTCTGTAAATTCTTGTATGCATTTATAGCAATTGGATATACTACGCTTGGTTTTTATGTGATCTATGAATTGATATTAATTTTCTTATCTAGAGCACTAAGATTATAAAAATAAATAATTAAAGAATTGTTTTTTAGTTAGTAAGGAGAAATAACATGAAAGAGTTGAATGAAAATTTAGATTTTAAAGAATTATTGAAAAATATGGTGATTACTAAAATTAATTTTGTAAGAGGATTAGGTATAGTTGAAAATAGATTTGAGTTATTATTTTTAGGAGATAATGAAGAAATCAAAATTGAAATTGAAACTAATTTTAGGATAAGAAGTAATAATGAACTCTTATTAAGTTTTAATGATCTATACTTGGATTTAAATCGAAAAGAAATGAGTGTAAAAAAATATCGAAGTCAAACAAATATAGAAAAATCATATTTAAGCCAACAATTAGAAGCTATTAATACAATGTTGTTTAATACAAAACCTAAAAATATCATTATTAAACCATATGGTGATTTCTACATATCTTTTTATAAAAAAGGTATTGTAATAGAAATCCTAAATGATACCCACTTAGAAGATGCTTGTTTATATAGATTGATTTATAAAAGTGATAAAATTAATTACGCTTTTGAATGTTGTGTTCAAAATAATAAATTAGTTATTAGAAAGTTAAATCCTTATTATTCATCTTTTAAAAAATAATAAGTAATAATGATTTTTTAAATTTAATGATATGCGTAATAATTTGATACATTAACAGGAGAACGTTAAAATGGAAGATTTCTTTAAGTTTGATGATAAACGAATAGTTTTTAAATTATTTTTATTCATCTGCATTATTGTTTTTATTGAATTAATATTTTCAATTAAAATAATTGAAGTATTTGTTCCATCATTGTTTGTTTTTATAATATTAATTATTGCGACAATATTTACATATAATGAAGGAATCCATTTTAATTATAACAATGGAAAAATAGTTATAGTTAAAGGAATGATGATTAAGACTATAGAAATGAAAGAGGTAAAATACTTCAATATTGAAGAAATATATAAAACAAAGGGAAATATCATTACTCAAAAACTTGTAGATACTTATGATCAAGTTAATTTACCTTCTAAATATGTTTATAATAAAGGTAAAGTTTTTAATATAATTTTTTATATGAAGAAAGTTGGAAATATAAGTATATACTATGGTTGGCTTTATCGAACAAAATCAATTCAAAGAATTAACAGTCAATTGAAACAATTTGAAAAAATTAAAGAGAATTTTATGAGATATAAAAAACATTATACTATTAATAATTATTAATATTAAAATTTTGTAAAAGTTGATTATACAAATTTATATAATCAATATAATAAAGATACATAAAAAGGTGTCTAGTACTACATTATTATGATGTAATACTAAACACCTTTGTTTTTTATTTAATGTTATTGTTTTTTACGACTACATAATTTAACAATTTCCATTATGATTACTGTTAAGAAACTTAAAGCAATAGCAATTAATAAGTATTTAATGTCTAAGGCAATTAAGTTAAAGGCACTATTTAAACCTGGAATGTAACAAATTAGGATTTGTAAGGCAAGACCTAATACAAAGGCAATAATTAGATAGAAGTTGTTAAAAGTCTTTTTATTAAAGATTGAATGATGTGATTTAATATTGAATGCATGGAATAATTGACATGTTGATAGGGTAATGAAGGCCATTGTTTGACCTAATTCATGTGAGTGGTTATTACCAATCGCATAAGATATAAGAGAAAGAAGACCTATCATGATACCTTGCCAAATAATGTCAAAGCCAAGTCCACGTGCGAAGAAGTGTTCATTCTTATCTCTAGGATTTTCTTTCATAACGTCATCTTCAGTTTTTTCCATACCTAAAGCAAAGGCAGGTAAACTATCAGTGATTAGGTTAATCCATAATAGATGAGTCGCAACAAGTGGGGTACCAAAAGATAAACTACTGATTAAAGAGATGACAGAAGCAAGGAAAATACATAAAACTTCACCAATGTTACTTGATAGAAGATATTGGACAACTTTTTGAATGTTAGCATAGATGCCACGACCTTCTTTAACGGCAGTTACAATGGTTGAAAAGTTATCATCGGTTAAAACTACATCAGCAGCTTCTTTAGCAACATCGGTACCAGTAATACCCATTGCACAACCAATATCAGCTTTCTTTAAGGCTGGTGAGTCATTAACTCCATCTCCAGTCATCGCAACAATCGCTCCTTTTTGTTGCCATGCTTTAACGATTCTAACTTTATCTTCGGGAGCAACTCTCGCATAAACGGAGTATTTTTCAATATTTTTAAACAATTCTTCATCACTAAGACTTGATAACTCTTTGCTTGAGATAGCAGTAGTACCTTCTTTTAAGATACCAAGTTCTAAAGCAATGGCTTTTGCTGTTAAAACGTGGTCACCAGTAATCATGATGGTTCTAATGCCAGCATCACTAGCTTCTTTGATCGCTTTCTTAACTTCAGGTCTTGCGGGGTCAATCATTCCGACTAAACCTAAGAAGTTTAAGTTATTTTCAATTTCATCAATATTTAAGTTTTGAGGTAGGAAATCAATTATTTTGTAACCAACCCCAAGGACTCTTAAAGCTGATTCAGCCATTTCGTTATTCGCAAGCCCCGCTTTTTTAGTTTCATTAGTTGGAATGGAATGCCTGATAACAACATCAGGAGCACCTTTAGTAATTACAAGGTATTTTCCTGAATATGCGAAGATGGTTGTCATTAATTTTCGATCAGAGTCAAAAGGTAGGTCAGCAACTCTTTTTAAGTTACTATATGTAGGTTCTTTGACATACTTGTCTCTCGCAATAAGAAGAGCAACCTCAGTAGGGTCACCAATGGATTTAGTTACGCCATCTTTTTCTTCATATGATGCATCAGTACAAAGAGCAAAAAATTCAAGCATTTTAGCTTCTTCAAAGCTTAAATTATCAGTGATATCTTTAATGGTAGTATGATATAGTTTCATAACTGTCATTTTATTTTGGGTTAGAGTTCCGGTTTTGTCTGAACAAATGATGTTTGCACAACCTAAAGTTTCAACGGCTGGAAGTTTTTTAACGATAGCCTTTTGTTTTGCAAGACGTTGAACACCGATTGCAAGAACAACAGTAACAACGGTGGTTAAACCCTCAGGTATCGCGGCAACTGCAAGGGCAATCGCATTCTTAAAAGCATCTAAAACGCCACCATCGGTTTTCTCAACTAACTTTAAACAAAATACGATAACACAAATAGCAATACACATAATACCAATTACTTTAGCAATTTGATTTAACTTTTGTTGAAGTGGTGTAATCTCATCATCAGTATCAATCAAAGCTTTCGCGATCTTTCCAATTTCGGTATTCATACCAGTTTCGGTTGTAATGGCATAAGCTTTACCATAAGTAACATAAGTAGAAGAAAATAAAGTGTTACTCATATCACCAATTCCGTGAATTTCGCCTGTGATTAAATCTTCGTTCTTATTTACGGCAGTACTTTCACCAGTTAAGGCACTTTCATCAACCATAAGGTTAGAAGAAGAAATGATTCTCGCATCAGCAGGAATAAAGTCACCAGCTTCAACATAGAAGATATCCCCAGGAACAATATCGGCTGATTCAATGGTTATAAGTTTACCATCACGTAAAACCTTGGAATGGGGTGTACTTAGTTTCTTTAAAGCATCAAGAGATTTTTCCGCGTTACTTTCTTGGATAGCTCCAATGAAAGCATTGGAAATGATAACAACCACAATAATGATGGTTTCAATCCATTCTTTATCTTCTACCCAACCTTTTGTATCGATGATTACGGGTAGAACTGCGGCGATAACTAAGATAATAACTAAAAAGTCGGCGAACTGCGATAAGAATTTAACAATGAATGGTGTTTTCTTTTTGCCTTCGATGACGTTTTTTCCATAAGTTTTTAATCTTTTTTCTGCTTCACTACTTGAAAGACCAAAAGTGTCTGAACTTTCAAATTCATTTAATAATTCTTGACATGTTTTTTGTTTCATTTTTACCTCCCAAAAACAAAAAAATAGACCCTATTCTAACTAGTAGAATAAGGTCTTGCATTTCATTATGATGAATCTTAGTTCCGGATTAAAAAATCGAGATGACGAAACTAAGTCAAGATTAAATCTTGTGCTACTCCCCTTAAGAGTACTTACCACTAGTTACTTTCATGCAATAAATAGTGGTACGAATAATAGTTTGAATAATGGAGGCTCCGGCCGGATTTGAACCGGCGATCAGGGTGTTGCAGACCCACGCCTTACCGCTTGGCTACAGAGCCATTAGACCTAAATATTATACATTATTTTGCACATTCAGTCAAGTAAAATGTTATTATAATTCACAATTTACCAAAATAGAACTTCGCTATCTTCTTGCAAAAATATCATTTCTATGATAATATATTATAAAGAAATGGAGAAAAGTATGAAAAAAAGATCTTTACTAATAATTATTACTTTATTAATCACCCTATTATATTCAGGATGTAACCAAAATAAAGCAGATTTTGAAAAAATATTTCAAGAAAGTGAAAATTTAATTGAAATTCCAAGTGTTATTGATGGAAACATCACTTTACCAACAACCCTTTCAAATGGTGTAACTATCACATGGACTTCATCTTACCCTTCCGCCCTTACTAGTGATGGTAAGGTAAGCTTTGGTAAAAATGATGTAGAAGTAACGCTTACCGCCCAACTTTCTTATAATCAAGAAATAAGAGTTAAAGAATATCAAGTTACGGTTAATTCTTTTTCCAAACACTATGAAAAACTTATAAACCAAGTACTAACTGATGCGAATCTTCCGGAAGTAATCGATCAAAACCTAATGCTTCCAAGTAGTTTTAGTGATCTAAATATTACTTGGTACTTAAATAATGAAGAATTAAAAGATGGAATAATTGAAATTACAAAAACCAGTGAAGATCAAACTCTTGATGTTTTAGGTATCTTTACAGATGGTGTTAATGTAATCCAAAAACATTTAACCTTTAAAGTTAAAAAACTTGAAATCTATGATTATTTAACTATTGTTAAAGAAGAAGTAAAAACAAAACTAGAAAGCTTAAAGTTTAATGAACTTCCATCTACTTTATATGATATCATGATAACATATAGTTATACTCCAGATACTATAATTAATAGTGATGGCTCTATCAACTATCAAGATGAAGAAGTTGAACTTAATGTCATGGTTTCATACAAATACCTTGATAAAGTTCTTTCTAATGAAGAAATTAAAGTCATAATTCCTAAAAAGACTAATGAAATGTATTTAGATGAAGCAATCAATAACTTAACTTTACCAGCGGAAACCTCTACTAATATAACACTTCCTATGATGATAAATAATGTTTCTATTACTTGGAAGAGTAATACCCCAAGTATCATCACAAATGAAGGTATTATCACAAGAAAAGAACGTGATGGTAAATGCAAACTAACCGCGACTTTCTCATATCTTGGTACTACCAAAACTAAACAATATGAAATCAAGATTTTAAGATATACAGATAGTGAATTAATCGATTTAGCGATTAAATTATTGGAAATGCCAACTATTGTTAGTACCAATATTGAGCTTCCTGCATATATTGAATATGATGTCTATGTTGAATGGACATCAAGTGATGAATCAATCATGACAAATACTGGTGAAATTACTTTAAGAGATACTGATCAAACTGTAACTCTAACTGCGATTTTCACCTTAGGAGGAGCAACCAAAATGGAAAACTACATAATTAAAATTCCGGCTCGCCCTGACATTACCAAGGGTAAGCCACACCAAAGACTAATGTATGCGAAAGACTATGAAACAGAAAACATGAATAATGTAGAAGTAAAAGAAGAACGCTTAGTCTTAAAAGATGGTATGGTTGAAGGATACTATGAATCTAAAGAAATTGAAACTATCGATTTTAGTGGTCTTGTTGCATCATGGGCTGCAACTTCAAGTACTACTGCGACCGTTGAATTAATGGTAAAAGTTAAGGTAAACAATGTATGGAGTGATTACATCACCTACCATCCTTGGGGCTTTGGCTTAAATAATGCTTGTTACGACCAAAAGAAAAGTTTAATCCGCCTTGATGAAGATGAAGTATCAACAATCGGAGGAAATGGTAACGCTGTAATGTTTAAGGTCATCTTAAGAAGAACTGCTTCAAGTGATGCATCCCCTAAACTTACCCTTGTATCATTTGCTTTAAAGAATGCCTCATACGCATATCCAGTTGATATTACCAACCTTCCAAAAGAGGTAATCTATGATGTTCCTCGTTTAAATCAAAACGTGGTACCAACCATTGGTAACATCATTTGTAGTGCAACCACTTCAACCATGTTACTAAAATATAAAGGGGAAAACTTCTCACAATATGATGAGTATGAACATCGATATATTGCGGGGAAAGTAAAAGAAAACAATACGGGAATTTACGGAAACTGGGTTTACAACACCGTTTTAATGAGTTCCTTTGGCTATACATCATATGTCGCAAGAATGTATTCAATTGAAGAATTGATGTATCATCTCGCAAACGTTGGTCCTGTAGGCTTAAGTGTTAAAGGACAAATGACATCAAGTGAAAAGAGTTACTATACCAATGGTCACTTAATTGTTGGTATTGGTTATAAATACATTGATGGTACTTTATACATCTTATGTAATGACCCTAATGTTCCAAATGTATACTGTGAATATAGTTATACTGTAATTAAAAATACATGGCGTAACGTAAGTTATGTAATTGAATAAGAGTGATTAAAGGAGTTTTAAAAAACTCCTTTTTTTAATAAACATGAAAAAATCACTTATTTCGTTACTCTCTTTCCTTATATTATAATGTAAAACAAAACAATAAAAATACTGAGAACGTTTTAGTTAGTAAATTAACATTAATTAATTATTTCATATGTTATAATTTAAGGGTATTTTATGAGGTGACATGATGAAAAATAAAGGAATTTGTCTAGTTGGTCAGTCAGGTGGCCCAACAGCGGTAATTAATGCTAGTTTACTTGGATTAGTTCAAGAAGCGTTTAAATCAAATGAATATGATGGCGTTTTTGGAGCTATAAACGGGATTGAAGGAATCTTAAATGAAAACTTTTTAGATTTTTCTTTATATAAAAAAGAAGAACTAGAACTTTTAAAACATACACCATCATCAGCTTTAGGCTCAGTAAGATTTAAGATGCCAAATGATCTAAATGATCAAGTATATGGAAAAATTAAAGAAATCTTTATTAAACATAATGTTAAAAGCTTTTTCTATATTGGTGGTAATGACTCCATGGATACATGCAATAAACTTGCAAAATACTTCATTAAAGAAAACTTTCCATGTACCGTCATTGGCATTCCTAAAACGATTGACAATGATATGGTTTTAATCGATCATACGCCAGGGTTTGCGAGCGCCGCTCGTTTTATCGCAACTTCCCTTTCAGAAATCTACTTAGATACTTCATGTTATAGAGTTGGAAGAGTAACCTTTGTTGAAATCATGGGAAGAGACAGCGGTTGGTTGACAGCATCAGCTGCTCTTGCTTCACACATGGGGATGGGACCAGACTTAATCTATGTTCCTGAAGTCCCTTTTAACCTAGATAAATTCTTAAAAGATGTTAAAACCATCTATGACCAAAAGAAGAAAGTACTGGTTGCGGTATCAGAAGGAATCAAAGATGAAAATGGTACTTACTTCCTTCAAAAAAGACTATACAACCAAAATGATGATTTTGGCCACTTACAACTAGGTGGAGTTGGAATGGTCCTTGCAGAAATCGTCAACAAAGAACTTAATCTTCCGGTAAGATCCGTTGAACTTAACATTTTACAACGCTCTGCTGCTCACCTCTTATCAAAAGTTGACATCGAAGAAGCTATGAAATGTGGCAGAGAAGGCATCAAAATGGCCATTCAAGGTAAAACCGGAGTTATGGTATGTATGGAAAGAACCTCCAACAATCCATATACCATTAAATACTACCCAGTGAACCTTAATGATGTAGCTAACTACATAAAAGAAGTACCTCTTAAATATATCAATGAAGACCATAACTACATCACTAAAGAATACTTAGATTACTTACTACCTCTAATTGAAGGTGATGTCTTAATGCCAATGAAACATGGACTTCCTATATACTTTAAAATTAAACCCAATAAATAATAACAATATTTTAATCCAATCAAAAACTCAAACTATGCAAACTTCTTGCAAAAACATGAAGTTTAGTATATAATATATGAGTCTTTGATGCACCCTTAGCTCAGTTGGTAGAGCAACTGACTCTTAATCAGTGGGTCCAGGGTTCGAGTCCCTGAGGGTGTACCATTTTTGAGATAATAGGTCTGATACAAATTGTGTCAGACCTTTTTTCTTTGCAGATAGGAATTTTTATCCTTTCCGCCAGCAAGTTCCATAGTCTTGTATAAGTGTCAAACACATTTTGCAAGATTTTTTTCTATATATTACTATGTAACAAATTATATTTTAATAAAATCTCACTTTAGTTTCGGCATTGTTCCGCAATTTATTTGTAATTTTCTAAAAAAAATGCTATAATCTTTAAAATACTTTAACAATTTGTGGTTGTGTCTACTAAATTATTATGTTTATAGATTAATTGATTCAAGAAATGTTCAAAGGCAACTTAGAAATCTTTAGAAGAAAAAATAAAAAACCTAGACAAGGCTCAAAGAGAGAAATTAGCTAGGATGATTGATAAACTATAAAAGGCGGTGATACTATGTCTGTAAATTCACATATTATTAATTCAAAATTTATAATGAAACAATTCAAAATTAGTTCTATAGATGGTCAGGTTCATACCTTAGATATGACAAATCTTAAACTTTCTAGAAAAGGACCTGGTGAATTAGGAACGGAAGAAGGATATTATGATGACGAAACAGAAAAATACTTATCTGATTTATATGAAGGTCCTTTATCGAAGCTTTTAGAGAGCCTTATTGACAATCCAGACTATGATCTTAGTCAGGATGATTGCAATTTAATCGGGGATTTTCTTGTTGCTTTGTATGCTAGAGATCCTGATATATTACCGAAAACATATGAAAAAACAGTTATTGCTAAAGGACTAAATATTTCAATTAATGCATCCGAGTTAGTTAGAATTTGTAAAAGAACAAATTTAAGGAAAGAATTTTTCGATGACCATTTTCCAATGATTCTTATCAATAATTCTTCAGTAGATTTTATTTCATCTGTTTATGGATGTTCTGTTACTATAAACAAAAATTCAGGTCAATTATGTTGGTATTTCCCTTTAACTCCAAGATTAGCTATACATTTTATTGATAATTCAGACTGGGAGAAGAATTTTAACAAAGTAACTCATGGTGAGATTAATGAAGACCAAGTAAAATGTGTAGAGCACTTTAACGATCAAATGGCAGATTATGTTGATTTAAAAGTAAATGATGCAATAGATGATTCTCATGATATTTACTATTTGTTTTCAAATAAAGAAGATGAACTTAAAAGAATTAAAAATCGAATAAAAGCTGAAAGAAAAACTAAGGGTACATAATTCTATCAAAATAGGTAATCTCATACATTTTAATTATAACACACTATATGTTTATAGAACGTCTTTTTTTATACTGATATCAATTATGAGTAGTTGATCTAATAATCTACTTTTTTTGTTAGAATGCAATTAAAAATGGTTGCAAATTAAAAATGCAACTTATTTTGGTTGCATTTTATTATTTGATATGATATAATAACCATGAGGTGATATTATGAATACTAATTATGCCGCAATAATTATGGATGTAATACAATCTAGAAAATACGATGAACAAGAAAGATTTAATATCCAAGAAAAATTATATAAAATAATTAAATTTATTAATAATTGTTATAAAAATGAAATAGTTAAAGATTATGATTTTTCAGCAGGTGATTCTATCCAAGCCTTATTTAATAATGTAAGTGATGCTTTTAGTAGTTATTGTTTAATCAAAACTTTATTTTATCCATATAAAATTAGATGTGGTATCGGTTATGGACCCCTTAATCAAAAAATATTAGATGTAAATTATAACAACACTAACATGTTAGATGGAGAAGCATATCACTATGCAATATCAGCTTTAAATGATTGTAAAGAAAAGAAATATAATTTTTTATTATATTCAAATAAAAATGAAAGTGATAATTTAGTTAATCAAATAATGAGTACAGTTGAAATCTTTACTTCAGAACATTCAACTAAACAAGCAGATGTTTTTGAACTATTTAACTTATTATATCCTTTAGAAAATAAAAATTCATTTAAAATAATTGATGAAAATATAGATTTTATCATTACAATGATAAAACAAAATATTCAATCTTATGAATTAGATGATTTAACACTGGTTAAACACGTATTATTAGATGATTTTAAGAATGATGCCAATACATCTAATTTTCCCACAAGAATAAATTCAATCTGTGCCCAGTTATTAAATGTAAGTAGACAAAACATTGAAAAGATAAGAACTGTAGGCTTTTTTGATAAAATTAGAATACTAGAAAAATTAGTATTGGATTATATGAGAAATGAATATAAGGAGAGAGAATAGATGACAGTATTTAAATTATTATTGATTGCTCACTTGTTTGGTGATTATTATTTCCAACCAACTTGCTTAGTTGAGAAAAAGAAGAATAGTATAAAAGAATTAATTATTCATGTTTTGATTTATACTTTATTTATTTTTCTAGTATTATTACTATTTGGTAATGTATGGGAGATTATAATTTGGTCAGTTATTGTGTTTGCAACACACTTTTTGATTGATTACATTAGAGTTAAATTAACAAAGAAATATAATGAATGTGTTTCATTTTGGAGTTTTATTGTTGATCAAATACTACATATAGCTATAATCTTTATAATTTCATTAATTATTAAAGATGATTTGAATTCTATTGGAAGTGCTATTCACAATATTTCGTTTTTTAAAGATATTAATTTTAATAAAGTTATTACTTACTCTTTAGCATTTCTAATCATCTTAGCACCTGCGTCAGTATTTATCAAACATCTTTTTAATTATGTTTTCAATAAAAAAGGAATATGTGAAAATGTTGATTCCGATAATGTGGGATCACTAATTGGTTGGCTTGAAAGAGTAGTAATCTTACTACTTGGTATTCTTGGCATGTATGGCTCAATTGCTTTAGTTTTAACTGCGAAGTCTCTCGCAAGATTTAAACAGTTGGAAAATAAAGAGTTTGCTGAGAAATATTTAGTGGGTACCTTAATAAGTTTAGTAATTGCCTTATTAACACTACTAATCATCAAATAAGATCTTAACATATAGATGGGAGATGAATAAATGATATAAAAGTTATATATGAAACTATAATTAATAATTTTATTCGCGTAAGATAAAATGTTCAAATTCAATAAATCTATATATTTTCATATAAAATAATAATATTAAATGCCTGTGTTTTACCAATGATTATAATTTTGGATATTTCCACATAATTAATTTAAATTTATAAGAAATGAAAAATACGATGAATATTTTGTTTTAATTTTATTACCAAGACAGATATGTCATTACAACTGTTGTATTAACTTGTAGTAAAAAAGTAATTTTAAAATTGTTAAAAAATAATTATTAAACAGCTTTTTAAATAAGTAATATTATAAGTAAGTTTACAAGAAATATTTAATAATTAATAGAACATTAAGAAAAAAAGATTTGATTGAAATAATAGGATCTAATAAAATTGGTTATTGAAAAGTTAAAGACGTTAAAAATAAACTAACACAATTAATAAAATAAGAAAAATAAGTAGGAGAAACATATGAAAAGAAATATATTAGAATTATACTACAATTATGAAGCAATAAATGAAAGCATAAATTTCATTGCTCCATTAATTATAGAACGTAAAAATAAATTAAAAAGAAAACTAGATGATACCAAACAATTTTATGATATTGTTAAAAAAATTAGTGATGTTATCAGGGAATTTAAGCCGACTGATGAACTTAATGAAAATGAAATTAAGGAAATTAATATAAAAATAACAAATAAATTATTAGATTTAGGATTAGCTACTATTAATGAAAATAATGAATTTACATTTAATATAAAGGAAGATATTGAACCGGTTAAAAATATAGATGAAGTAATAGATTCTTTAAGAGCAAGTAATAGAAATAAAAGATTCTTATTTAATAATGCTGTTGTAAACTGTGTTACATCTTATGAACAATTTGTTGGATTTCTATTTAAAAGTTTTTATTTTCAAAATTCAAATTGTGTGTGTAAAAAAGCTTTAACATTTGAAGAATTGAAAGAAATTGGTTCAGTAGAAGAGGCAAAAAATTATTTAATTAATAGAGAAATTAAAGATTTAATGTATGGTAGCATTGATGACTGGCAAAAACATTTCAAAAATAATATTAAAATTAAAATAAATCATTATGAAAACAACATAAAAGAAATTAATGAGATATTTTTACGAAGAAATTTAATAGTGCATAATAGTTCAATCGTTAATTCCATTTATTTAAAGGAAATTGGAAATAGCGATTATAAAATAGATGACCCAATAGAAAGTTCAACTGAATATATTAATAATGTTCAAAAGTTGTTGTTTGTAAACGCATTTTATTTAGGAATATTTTGTATTGATAAAATGGGTTACTCCAAGGATGAGAAACTAGAAATTGCAAATACTTTTTCTTTTATAGCATTTAATATGATGAAAAATGGAAAGTGGGAGCAAGCAAAAATAATATATTCAATAATCAAAGAATTTGAATTATTTTCTAAAGAAGTGAAAGAAATGCACAATATTAATTATTTATTATGCCGCGTTAATTTAAATGAAGATAATATTTATGAAGAAATAGAAAAAATTGATTTTAGTGACAAATCAAATTTCTTAAAAATGGGATATTTTGCTCTAATGTTGAAAAAGGATGAATTAATTGAAACAATTAAATTAATGGGAACTGAGGTCCGTACAGACATGATAAATGAGTGGCCAGTTTTTTTTAGAGTAAGAGAAGATAAGAAATATTATAATAAAGTTATAAAAGTAATTAATCAAAAGCATGATGAAAATAAAGACTTGATAAAAATTAATTTAGGTGGTAATAAAAGCTAAAAATTAGTAAAAAAGTATCTAATATATATAGCTTTGAAAAATTAAAAACTTGGGAGAAAAAATATGATTGAAATAGAAGAATTTGAATACCTATCAAAAAAATATACACCTTATATTAATAGTTTGATTGAGAAAAATAAAAAGTTTTATAAATTGAACTCACCTATAAAATGGCAATTCGGTTTTAATGAAAAATTAGCTTTTTTTGCATGGTCAGATAAAAATACTAATTTGATTACACTAAACATTGCATCTGTTGATTATTCAATTCAAAATAATCAAAATTTATTAGTTGAGTTGTTTTTATTACACGAAATGAGACATGTATATCAATATCAGGAAGCTGAATTATATATTAGTAATCCTTTGATATGTGAAAACATAGAAATGGCTAAAAAATGGTATTACGAATTTCAAGAATATGTTCCCGCTTCAGATAATAATAAAAATTTTAACTATTATTTACAGGAATCGGAAAAAGATGCATTTGTTTATTCCTATGCAATAATTATGTATAAGTATGGAAAAGTAGAATACTTAAATATTCCAAAAGCATATGAAGGACCTAAAATTAAAAAAGAAATTAATAATTTAATGGTCATGTTCAAAAATAAAAAACTATAGTGTTAATAGTTAAGAATATGACATTACTTATAATGTTGTACAAACAATTTACTGTAATAATAAAATTTAATAAATATATTTAGTTTAATAATGAAATTTAACAATCATAAATCTATTATTAAATTACAATATTTTAAGAAAGGATGAGAAATTTGGAACATAATAATAACAATATTTATTTTATAGATAAATTATTAGAGGATAATTTTTACTCAAAAATAGTTGATAATTATATTCCTTGTATTATTGAAAAAGGAAATCTTCAGGATAATAATAGTGATTTATATATAAAAACTATTTTAGCATCTCAAACGAAGGATATAGAAAAAACATGGATGATTAACAATTTAGTACACTCTGCATCAAACGATGTATTTAATTGTATAGTTAGTTATAATTATAAATTCAATACGCTATATGGAATTAATCCATTTCTTATGGATGATTATAGTACTGTGTTTGTAGAACAGAAAAATTTATATGTTTTGGATATGGTATATAATGATTCTGGAACAATAAATAAACCTGCTATATTGAAAAATGAAAATAATAATATTTACATTTATTATGACGTTTTAAAAGAAAAACTTCAAAAAAATGCATTTTCTAATAACTATAAAATGTATGCAGAAATAGAATATAGAGAATATGTAGATCAATTTTATATGAATAAACAAATCGAAAAGATTAATAATGGATATATTGACGTACAATGTTTTAAAGAAGATGATGGTAAGAACATCTTATGGATACGAGCAACCATTGAAATTGATGTTGATCGTTTACTAGATAAAATATGCACAAAAAGAAAATTCGAAAATTTAAATATTAAAGTTGTAGAGTTAGAAAGCGGTAAAATTAGAGATCTAAATACTAATAATTATGATGATGATATTAGTGCTGGACTCATTGTATTTAAGAAAGAGGCATATCAAGTATTATCAAAATATTATTATTTTTATGATATGATGTTAGTATCGAAAAACAATGAATTAGATTTATGTTTAATTGATAATCTAGAAGATTGTTTTGTGTTTTGGGAAGGAGAATTCAATAGCAAGATACCTATTGAAATAAAAAGAGAATTAGCAAAATACAACGATAAAAATAGAAAGGTAGGAATAATTAGTAAAGGAATGTATGAATGGCAATTGAATGCTAATTGGAACTATATAGATGATGCATTACCTAATGAAAAATTAGCTAGTTACATTAGAAATAACTATTTAGCACAAGCTTTGGAAATTGGGTTAGATTTTTACCCTCCGAAAAGTAATGAAGAATATGGTGATTTTGTTAATTTAATATTTAAAATACTTAAAATTTCATATAAAGATTTAAAAATTTCAAATGAAAAAATAGAATTATTAGAAAAAATAAGAAATAAGTCTGAAGTTTTTGCAAATCAAGATTTATTATATAAAAACTACCAAGGTTTTTGTAATCTAATTAATAGGGTTGTTGAAAATGCAAATAACTAGAGATGAATTCTTGAATAGTATTAAAACATCTAACTCTTCGTTATTTTGTATAGTTGGCCCTAATTATTCTGGAAAAACATATTTATTAAAAAATTTTTTTGAAAACTATATCACAATTGGTGGATTACTTATAGATGAAACAGGTAAAGTAAGAAGAAAAGTTGCTACTGACGAAATTTTTATTTCAAGTGACAATAATTATTATATTTATCAGGATAAAAAGCAAAGAGGTAAAGATCATACTGCTAATGGCTCAAAAGTTGCACTTGATGAAGCATCAAAGGAAATAATAAAGGTTGTAAAAAAATACAAAGATAGAATTATCAATTTTTTACAAAATGGAAAGCCTGAATCTCTTGGGATATCAAAAATAATGAATATAATAAATATTTTATTATCAACTAACTTAAACAATATATCCTATGTTATTATTGATGAACCTGAAAATTCATTAGATGATAATAATCTTAAAATAGTGATAGAATTTATAAACACATTAATTTTATTCAAAAAGAAAGTAGTAATTGTTACTCATAGTCCAAGATTACTTGAGCTAATGAAAGTAGAAGTTGATAATATATATAAAGTTAATGATCTAATGGGAAAAATACAAAATTTAAAGTTTACAGATGTTGAAAAGATCTATATTGATTGTGGTAGTGAATTAAAAGAAGTACCTGGCTATAAAAGCCTTTATATTTCTGATATAATTCAATTCAACGCTGGCGAAATTTTTCGTAATTTATATATTAATTACGTTCTAAAATCACAAGATTTTTATAGGGTATTATTCTACAATGATGTAGTATTAATGGAAGGCAAAACTGAAGAATTTATTATTAGAGAGACAAAATATTCAAAAAAATACTCAAAAAATGTGTATTATATGGAGGGAAAATATAAAGCTTATTTTTTAATTGAGTTGTTTAGTAATTATTGTAATCAAGTTAATTGTTTTATGGATAGGGATAAAAAAAGCAAACTAGATGATAATAATAATTTTTCTTATCAAATGAATGATACTTTTAAAAGAAAATACAATAATAATTTAAAAGTCAAAATTTTTTACTTCAATAATAATATTGAAGATGAACTTGGTGTTGACATAAATGAGGTAATGATAGATTTTGTGGGTGAAGAAAATAAAAATAATAAACGATGCAAAAAAAATTTAAAACCATTTATTTCATTGAGGTACTTACAAAAACATCCAGAATGCATCGAAAATCTTGATTCACTAACAAATGAATTTAATTTTTAAATTAATTTGTAATTTTAAATGCAACAAAATTAAGGTTAATTAGTTAAATAATCTTCATAATGATTCTTAAACTCTAAAGCCTAAATGATTTTAAAGATTGTGGTTCTATGAAATATTTTGACCCCCAACAAATTTATATAATCATTAATAATATAAAATATTTTGCTCTCTATTTTTCTTATTAGAATTTATAATTTTAAATCTAAAAAAATCAAAATCGGAATATCCAAATCCGATTTTTTTTATTGTTTTACAAAAATTATTCTTACCTTCGATAGAACCGTTAGATAATCTTTTATGTGTTACTGGATCCATGATAAAAGAGTTTGTAATTTCATTAATCCATGATTTATAAGTTAATGTAGTCTTTTTAAATTCAATTTTAATTAAAACAAGATTTTTGCCTTGAATATTTAGTAAAATTATATAAAGAATTAGATAATTAATATAGAGTTACGCGTTATTACTTACCATAACTCTTTTTTTACCATAAAAGCACAAAAGCATAAAATATTTTATAGAACCATTAAACCTCATAAGTAAATAAGGTGATTCATTAAGGCTTTTTTAATACATCCGATAACTCATTTTATAGTGTAATTTTCCAAATATTGTAAAATTTGAAATATTAATTATTATGGCATAAGATAATTTGTTAAAAATAGCAAAATCTTGCAATAATTTATGTATTATGATAAAATTTTATATGAACATATCAAAAAATATATTCACTTTAAAAAATTTTATTATAGGAGCGAGAAAAATGACAATAAAATTTGAATCTTTTTTTAAATTTGAACATCCAGAAAAAATTAAAGTTAAATTTAATATGACATCTGGTCGTGGTGGTGATAGAGCGTGGGACAATTTACGAGATGATGATGGAAATTATCAACGTAATGATAATAAGTGGTATAATATGAATGCTCATAGAAGTGAAACAGGACAATCAAACAACAATCTTGAACATTATGAATATGTTTTATCCTTTGCACAATATTATCCATATGGCCATGAATTTTATATATTTGGTGGATTATATAAAAAAACGGGTATTAGAAGTAATGACAAATATGAATTAGAGTTACAAGATGACTATATAGAATATAGAAACAGATTAATTATTAAGTTAGAAAAATCAATTGGAAGAAATCTTTATTTAGTAAAGTTTAAAACTGTGTGTAACAAAATGAATGCTGTCATTTATGAGATCAGACCAGAAGGAAAACTTTCAGTTTTTCCAGGATATAATAATGTTAGATTAACGCATAAAGAACTACAAAGTATTATCAATGGTAAGGAGATGGAATGGAAAAATGCATTGTCAGTGGTAAAAGGCGTTTACTGTATAACTGATACTTCAACAGGAAAAATCTACATAGGCTCAGCTTATGGTAATACCAATGGTATATGGCAACGATGGTCATCATATGCTAATATTAAAAATCTCACAGGTGGTAATAAATATTTTGAATTACTAAAAAAAGAATGTGAATCATACATTATTGACAACTTTCAATATTCAATTTTAGAAATCATGGATTTTAAGACGGATAAGAATGAAATTATTCGAAGAGAAGAGTATTGGAAAAAAGTATTCAAAAGCGTAGAATATGGAATGAATGAAGCTAGAAAAAATGTTGATGAATATTTATAATTATTAAAATATAAATACTAATTATTCAAAAGACCTTCACAGGAAAGGCCTTTTATTTTTAAATATTTGTAATATTTTTTAAAATAAAAACATTCGTTATATAAAAAATAAATAAAAGTATTAAAAGAAAATTGAAATTAACATAATATTAGATAGATATAATTTGAATTTTTTAAAATTATATGATAAAATCATATCATAAAAATAAAATGTATAAATGAGGATTGAGAATTATGAATGAAAAAATTATGAAAGCACTAGAAGCATGTAATAAAGTTTTAGAGGGCTTGGAAAATGAAACTCTTTCTATTTCATCTGCTTTAATGTTATGCTTGAAAATTGCTAGACTTACAAATGATGAAAATAATTTAAGTTGGTTAATGTATGAAAGTAGCGGTTATGCTAAAATTGATAATGATAATCTTTTGCCAGAAGCTTTTGAAATCGCAAAAAAGCATGGAAGAAATTATATAATAGATGACAAAGAGTATGTGTTTACTGAATTAGTTCCAGAACTAGAATCAAAGATTGAATGTGCAAAAATGCAAACTAATAACTTTACAACTAATGGTGCATCTACCTCTGGTAATTATGCTATGGGAGCGATGCACAGATTAACTGAATCTGTTGCTTCGGAAAATAAAAAATTGTTAACTATAATGACTAGTTCGAGAAAAAAATTAATGATATTAGCAAGCCAATTTTATGATTATGCACTAAAAAAATCTATTGAAATAACATTTGGGAACGTTTCGCAAACGATTTTTGAATCTTATAGAGAAACTGTTAATGGATACTTAAATGATGTTTCAAAAGATACACTAATGAAATTGCAAGCAATTGATGAAGGATTGCAAACTAACAATAAAGAAACGTATTCACAAATTTTAACTACATGCAGAAGATTATTTCAAGAATTGGTAAAAAATTTATTCAAAAGAGTTTTGCCTGAGTTCCAAGACGATCAGTTTAAAACTAAAAGTGGTAAATTCATAGATGTAAGTGGTGAACACTACAAAAATAAACTTTCAGCAATAATTGAGACTTTGGAAGACAAAACATTAAATAAATCACTTGTTGGTACTAGCATATTATATTACATGGACTGGATTGATAACTTAACTTCACTTCAATCCAAAGGAGTACATAATGATATTTCTCTAGAAGAAGCAAGAAGTTGTATTATTCAAACTTACATTTTTGCTGGTGAAATCATTAAGTTATATGAAAACAATTTTAAAAATATTGATTGAATGATATATTGATTAAATAAATATTGTTTTTTATAAATTTATTACAAATAGAGGAACTATATGGATAAACTTTTTAAATTTATTTTAGAGAACTATAACGATGGAAGCGAAAAAGTAGATAAAACTACTGAATTATATAATATTTTAATTAAAAAACTTCCAAATAAAATAGAATATACCTTGGGCATAACAGATCTTATTGTTAAAGGATCCATGGGACAAGGAAATAAAACCCAATATCCTTGGATTGCTATAATGGATAAGAGTATTACTCAATCAACACAATATGGCTTGTACATGGTATACTTATTTAAAAGAGATATGAGCGGATTCTATTTATCTCTTAATCAAGGTATTACTTTTTTTGAAAAAGAATACGGCAAACAAAGATATACTAATGCAGCTCTTGTTGCAGATTATTTTAGAAGTCAAATTGGAGAAACATCTTTTTCAAAAAATGAAATTGACATAACATGTGGTGATAAATCCAAGTCTTTAGGATATGGATATCAGAAAACTAATATTATTTCTAAATATTATCCCATTGATAAATTAGATGAGCAGATGTTAGTTAAAGACTTATTTGAACTATTTCATATTTATGATGAAATACTTCAACATATTAGTACCACATCATACGATAGCATTATTAAGGACATATTGATAGAAGAAGAAAAGTCTTTTGTAGATGTAGATACCGCAGTGTATGAAATAAAAAAAGTATTAGATCAATATGATAATTTACCTGCAGGGTTACATAGAACATTAATAGAAGAAGAACCAACAGTTAAGCTATCAAAGAAATATGAAAGAATTACAAAGCCAAAAACAACTAAGATTGATTATATAAATAAAGCCAGAAAAGATGCAGAAGTTGGACTTTTGGGTGAAGAATTAGTTATTAGTTATGAAAAACAAAGATTAATAGATCTAAATTTAAATGATTACGCTGAAAAAATTAAATGGATATCTAAAGAATCTGATTTGTATGGATATGATATTGAATCATTCGATATGGATGAAAATGGTAATATTTTTTCTATTAAGATAGAAGTAAAAACAACTGCTTCTAGAGCAGATACTGAATTTTTTGTTTCCAAAAATGAACTTGAAGTATCGAAAGAATATCAAAAAAAATACTTTATATATAGAGTATATGATGCTAAAGGATTAATGCCTAAGTTTTATAGAGTTGCAGGATGTATATCAGATAATTTTATTTTAGATCCTGTTACCTTTATGGCAAGGTATAAATATAGATAAAAAATTTAAAATAAACTAGTAGAATATGTTTGTAAAAAAATGAATAAGCGATAAAACAGAAATTTAAAAATATGACGATATTATAGAGATTACTTACATTGATTATTTGCTAAATAATCATTTTAAATTTTTAAAAATTCAAGCGTTTAACACCATTGAAATTATCATATGATTTTAACATTCACAGCTACGACAAATATGGAAAAATAAACAATAACAAAGCGAACAGTATAAAAGTATGAATAAAAATAATTAAGGAGTAGAATATGACAGAAGAAGAAGTAAAACTAAATTATATAACACCCGCGATTGAACATGCAGGATGGAAAAAAAGCCAAATTAGAATGGAATATTCAATAAATGATGGGAAAATAATTATTAGAGAAAATGTCACAAAAAGGTTGCCAAAGAAAAAAGCTGATTATGTTTTATTCTATAAAACAGATTTACCACTAGCAATAGTAGAAGCAAAAGATGATAAACATGTAGTTGGTGATGGAATGTTACAAGCTCAAGAGTATGCAAAAAAATTAGATGTTAGATTTGTTTTTACATCTAATGGTAATGGATTTTTATTTTATGATATGAAAACTGGAGAACAAAAGATATATAACTTAGATGATTTTCCTTCCCCTGAAACTTTGTATAAAATTCAGTTTGAAGAAGAGTTTAAAAAGAATAAAAATTTAGAAAAAATCATTGATACACCATATTATTATGGAGTTGAATCACTTACACCCAGATATTATCAGCGTATTGCAATAAATAGAACTGTTGAGGCAATTGCAAAAGGTAGCGAGAGAATTTTACTTGTTATGGCTACTGGGACAGGAAAAACATACATGGCTTTTCAGATTATTTGGAGGCTTTGGAAATCTGGCCTTAAAAAGAAAATTTTATATCTTGCAGATAGAAATATTTTAATAGATCAGACAATAATCGGTGATTTTAAACCATTTAAAAATTTTATGACTAAAATTTTTCATAAAAAGATGGATACATCATATGAAATATATTTGTCACTTTACCAACAACTTTCTGAAAATGAGACGGATGATACATTAGCTTTATTAAAAGAAAATTTTAATTCGGATTTTTTTGATTTAATAATAGTCGATGAATGTCATAGAGGTAGTGCTAGAGAAGACTCAAATTGGAGAAAAATATTAGATTATTTTGATAAAGCAAGTAAAATCGGTATGACAGCAACCCCTAAAGAAACTAGAGAAATATCAAATATTGATTATTTTGGTGAACCAATTTATACATACTCTTTAAAAGATGGTATTGAAGATGGATTTCTTGCCCCTTATAGGGTAATCAGATACGCCCTAGATACTGATATATATGGGTATAGACCTGAAAAAGGTAAACTTGATATTGATGGAAATATTGTTGATGATAGAGAGTATAATATAAATGATTTTGATAAAAATCTTATAATTGACGAAAGAACTCAATTAGTTGCCAAAAAAATTACGGAATTTCTTAAAAGCACCGATCGATTTGCAAAAACAATTGTATTTTGCGTGGATGTAGACCATGCTGAAAGAATGAGACAAGCACTAGTTGAACTTAATTCAGATCTTTGTGCTGAAGATCATAGATATATAGTTCGTATCACTGGTGATAATGAAGAAGGAAAAAAACAACTTGATTATTTTATTGATAATGATAGTATTTATCCAACTATAGTTACAACCAGTAAATTATTAACGACTGGAGTAAATTGCCAAACATGTAAAATTATTGTTTTAGATAACATATTTGGTGAAAATGGAATGACGGAATTTAAACAAATTATTGGTAGAGGTACAAGAATCAAAGAAGATTATGGTAAATTATATTTTACAATTTTAGACTTTAGAAATGCTACAAGATTATTTGCTGATCCAACTTTTAATGGTCCAGAAGAACAAGTAGAAGATTATGATCCAAATAGATTAAAAAAAATTAAAAATAAAAATATAATAGAATCTGATGAAGAAGAAAATAATGAGATAAATAATAATACAAATGTAAAAAAAATTAGAGTTAACAATGTTGATGTAATGCTTATTGCAGAAAGAGTTCAATATTATGATTGTGATGGTAAACTAATAACAGAAAACTTAAAAGATTACACGAGAAAAAATATTTTACACGATTATGCATCTTTGAGTGATTTCTTAAATTTATGGAATAGTGAAAAAAAGCGAGAAGTCATTATAGAAGAACTTAATACTAAAGGTATTTTTATAGAAGAACTTAGAAAATTTTATCCGACTGATGTAGATGATTTCGATTTAATATGTGATATAGCATATGGATTAAAACCACTGACAAGAAAAGATAGAATTAAACGTTCTAAGGTTGTAGATATATTAAATAGATATTCTGAGGAATGCAAAAAAGTTCTTGAGATTATTCTTGAAAAATATTCAAATGATGAAATTGATGAATTAACGGATTCAAAAATTTTAAAATTACCTGACTTTAACGATTATGGTAATCCCATGAAAATTGCAAATTTATTTGGAGGGCGTAATAATTATTTAAATGCAGTTCGTCAAATACAAAATGCACTATATGTAGCGTAAAGGAGGATTAAAATTATGGCAGTTACAAATTTAGTAAAAAGAATACAAGATATTATGAGAAATGACGCTGGCGTTGATGGTGATGCACAACGAATTAGTCAAATGACGTGGATGTTTTTCTTAAAAGTTTATGATGCTAAGGAAGAAGAATGGGAATTTTATGATGAAAATTATCAAAGTTTAATTCCTAATGAGCTAAAATGGAGAAATTGGGCAATAGATGACCATAGTAATAATGTAATTACCGGTGAAAAACTATTAGATTTAGTTAATAATAAACTATTTCCTACTTTAAAAAATCTTGAGATAACCCCAGAAACACCGCTAAAGCAACGCATTGCAAAATATGTTTTCGAAGATGCACAAAATTATATGAAAGATGGTGTTTTACTTAGACAGGTAATTAATGTAATAAATGAAGTTGATTTTTCTGAATATAAAGAAAGACATGAATTTGGTGCAATTTATGAAACAATTTTAAAAAGCTTACAAAGTGCTGGAAATGCTGGTGAATTTTATACGCCGCGTGCTGTTACAGATTTTATGGTTCAGATGATAAAGCCAAAACTTGGTGAGTCTGTCGCAGATTTTGCATGTGGTACAGGTGGATTTTTAACTTCAACTTTAAAATATCTTGAGCCACAAAAAAAATCTACAGAGGATGTTGACAAATATAACAACACAATTTATGGAATTGAAAAAAAGCCAATGCCTTATTTACTTTGTATAACAAATATGTTAATACATGATGTTGATGAACCTAAAATTTATCACATGAATTCCTTAGAAAAAAATGTAAGAGATTACAAAGAAGAAGATAAATTTGATATTATTTTAATGAATCCACCTTACGGAGGATCAGAAAAAGAAGCTGTTAAGAATAATTTTCCTGCAGATTTAAGAAGTAGTGAAACAGCAGATTTATTCATGAATGTTATCATGTATCGTTTAAAGAAAAATGGTCGTTGTGCTGTAATTATTCCAGATGGCTTTCTATTTGGAGAAGATAACGCAAAAGTTGCTATTAAGAAGAAACTATTAAATGAATTTAATTTACACACAATCATAAGAATGCCACATAGTGTTTTTGCTCCGTATACTTCCATAACGACTAATATATTATTTTTTGATAATACTAAATCAACTGATGAAACATGGATATATCGTATGGACATGCCTGAGGGATATAAAAATTTTTCAAAAAATAAACCTATAATGCTAGAACATTTTGCTCCTGCTATTGAATGGTGGAATAATAGAAAAGAATTAATAATTGACGAATTTCCTAAAGCAAAGAAATATACAAAAGAAGATATTATAAAATTAAATTATAATTTAGATTTATGTGGTTATCCACATATTGAAGAAGAAATTTTAGAACCAAAAGATTTAATCCATCAATTTAAAGAGCGAAGAGATTCTTATAACGCGGAGATTGAGAGAACACTGGCAAAAATATTGGAGATTTTAGATGAAGACAATTAAAAATTTAACTGCAAATGAATTAAGAAAATCAATTCTTCAATTAGCTATTCAAGGGAAACTTGTAAAACAAGATCCAAATGATGAGCCGGCCAGTGAGCTTGTCAAAAAAATTTATGAAGAAAAAAAGAAATTAATTGAAGAAGGTAAAATAAAAAAAGACAAAACAGAATCAATTATTTTTAAAGGTGATGATAATTGTTATTATGAGAAGATAGGTAATAATGATCCTATAAAACTTGAGGATTTACCTTTTGATATTCCTGATAATTGGATGTGGATACGACTTAAGAATTCTTCAATATTAAATGGTGGTTATGCATTCAAAAGTGATAAATTTTCTAAAGAAGGAGTTAGAGTGATCCGTATATCTGATTTCAATGAAAATGGAATTCTTAATAAGGATATTAAACGCTATCCATATTCAATAGAATTAGAACAATATAAAATTTTAGAGAAAGATATTTTATTATGTATGACTGGTGGTACAGTTGGAAAATCTGTATATATTAATTCACTTAATGAAGATTCATATATAAATCAACGTGTTGCATTAATACGTATATTTAAAATATTATCTAAATATTTTTATGTATATTTAGTGTCACCGAATACTGCCGATATAATTAATAAAAATAAAAATAGTACAAATGATAATATCTCCATGAAATTAATTGAAGACTTTCTAATTCCACTACCACCATTAGAAGAACAACAACGTATTGTAGATAAGATTAATTCATTTGAACCATTATTAGAAAAATATGAAAAAATAGAAAAAGAATTATCAAAACTAGAAAAAGAGTTTCCTGAAAAACTTAAAAAATCCATTTTACAATATGCTATTGAAGGGAAACTAGTTAAGCAAGATCCTAACGATGAACCTGCTTCAGTCTTACTTGAACGAATAAAACAAGAGAAAGAAAGACTAATTAAAGAAGGTAAAATTAAGCGTGACAAGTATGAATCATACATCTATCAAGGTGATGATAAAAATTATTATGAGAAGATCTGTAATACGGTTAATAATATTGAAATTCCATTTGAAATTCCAAACAAATGGATATGGATTAAATCACATCAGATAATGAAACCAGTTCAATACGGATATAATGGCCCAGGTTTATCAAACGGGAAATTTAAATTATTAAGAATAAGTGATATTCAAAATGGTAATGTCAATTGGAAAACACTACCATATTGCAATATTTCTGAACAACAAGTAAATATTTATCAGATTCAAAAAAATGATATTTATATTGCAAGAACTGGTGGAACAATAGGTAAATCATTTAGACTAGCTGTAGATATGCCTAATGTTGTTTTTGCGGGATATTTAATTAGATTTTCTTTTATCGAACAAAGAATAAGTAAATATATTAATTTGTTTCTAAATACACCTTTATATTGGAATCAGGTTGCAGATAAATCTGCAGGTACTGGTCAACCTAATATTAACGGTGTATCATTAAGTAACTTATTAGTTCCGATACCTTCTTATAATGAACAAGAACGTATTCTAAATAAAATCAATTATTTATTTCAAAAAATAGATTGTTAACCTTTTTAACAATTTTATGTTGTTCTGATAAAGGAGGAATTGGTATCGCATAGTTCATTATAACTTTAGGATATAATTCTATTTGATTTGTACTACCTTCATACCTTTCTTCAACATAATCAAAAATTATAGGTGATCTTAAATATAAGTATACATATTCTGGATTAATTTCTTTTTGAATTAATCGAATTGTTGTTATATGTGAATCATAAACAATAATATTGTGATTGGAAAAAGACTTTATTTTAAGATATTAACTCTTCCAACAGTTCCTGTACCAGTTGAATTGATTATAATATCATTTATGTTAGAAATTTGCTGTGCATTATAACTAATAAATGATAATCCATCTATATATAAAGCTTTATTTAATGATAATATTCCGTCTTTTTGATTGCATTTTTGTGCAATTACGGGAATTGTTTTATTAACAGAATATTTAGGAGATTTTCCTCGCTTGATAAATTCTGAAATATTAATTAATTTTGTGATTTTCCATCCAATTGGAATTGAATAATCTTTTAATTTAGATAGAAACATCTTATAATAATTTATATATAAAAAAGACTTCAATGAATTTAAGTGTTCATTGAAGTCTTTTTGATTACCAAGTTACTATTTCATCAACTAATTTTTGTTGTTCACTTGCAGTTTTTCTAAGATATATTCGTGTTGTTTCAATAGATTCATGTCCCATTAAATCTGCTAATAAAGATATATCATTATATTTCTCTAAAAAATTCTTTGCAAATCTATGTCTAAACGAATGGGGATATACAACTTTAGGATCTATACCATATTTAATTGCATAGTTCTTTAATTGTTGAGAAATTCCTCTAGTTGTAATTCTTTCTCCAAATCTATTAAGAAAGATATATCCAGATTCAATCTCTAAATCATTTTCTATCCATTTAATTGTTTCTTTTCTTAAAGCAAGTGGAATATAAATTCTTCTAACCTTTCCACCTTTAGAATAGATATCTATATAACCAACTTTTACATGTTCAACTTTTATTTTAATTAATTCGCTAATTCTAGCACCAGTTGCACATAAGAATCTAACTATGAAATACCATTCGATATTAGGTTCTTTTTTTAATTTTTTCTTAAAAAAAACGTAATCAGCATCACTAATTACGTTTTCAAGGAACATTTTTTGTTGCACCTTTATAGATTTGAGCCTTAAATTATCTTTTCCGATAAATTCCAAATACTTATTCATAGCTTGAATTTTAAGATTAACAGATTTAGCCTTAAAATTTTCTATTAAATAAGTTTTCCATAGAAGTAAATATTTCTTATTTACTTCATCAAATAATTCTTTGTATCCCTGTATAGCAATTAAATAAGCGGATACTGTGTTCTTAGCAAGATTTTTTGCTAATAAAAACTGTTTAAATTTTTCCATTAATTTTACCTCCTTATGGACGATAAAATTATATCATTTAATTATTAATTTTCTTTTTATGAACACAATATAAAAATTATTATGAGAATTTACCAATCGGCTGGGTCAAATGTTGTTTATCAAATGTAGCTAAAATTATTATGGGACAATCTCCTAATGGTAATACTTATGGTAATATTGGAACTGAATTCCATCAAGGTAAAATGTTTTTTACTGATAGAATAATTGGAATTTCTAATGTCAAAACTTCAACTCCAATCAAAGTCACCTCAAAATATTCGCTAGTTATGTCAGTTAGAGCTCCTGTTGGAGATGTAAATTATTGTAATAGAGAAATATGCATAGGTCGTGGATTGTGTTCAATTGAATGTTTTGTACCAGAACTAACTGATTATCTTTATATTATATTGAAAGCAAATAGTAAGTTTTTTAAGGATAAATCGACTGGGACAACATTTAAAGCGATAAATATGGATGTTATAGCATCATTACCAATATTACTTCCTCCATTGAATGAACAAAAAAGTATAGCAAGTAAAATTAATAAAATAAATATGTATTTATAGAATCTATTCTCTCACATATTCTTTTCTGTTCTTCTATAGGTGGTAAAAAAATAATTCGAGCCAAAATTTCTTTTCTATCTATTCCGGGTATTAAACTCTTTGCATTAGCATTAAGTGAGGAGACAATTGTATTAAGATAGAGTATTAGAAATGAATTTAAAATATATGACTTAATAGACATAAATTGTCTAGCAATATGAATATCTCCAATACTATTTATAGCTATTTTTCCTATAGTTCCTTTGCATGAAAGCAATATTTCGTTTTTTCGTGAGTTTACATGTTTACAACTTGTATATCTATTTATTATTATTTTGTTGTTTTCATCAATATTACTTGCACCAGTAATATATGGAATACCTATATTTTTATTCGAGTAATCATTTTGACTTAAATCTGTTCCTGACGTTAGCGTAATTATTTGATGCATATAACACCTAATCCACCCCATATTCTCATAATAATTTTTATCATCACCTTGATAGATGTATGATTCATGCTTCTCACGCTTAATTTTACCTTCTTTAATTAGTCTTTCTTTCTCTTGTTTTATTCGTTCAAGTAAGACTGAAGCAGGTTCGTCATTAGGATCTTGTTTTACTAATTTTCCTTCAATTGCGTATTGAAGAATAGATTTCTTTAGTTTATCTGGAAATTCTGATTCAAGAATAGATAATTTATTTTCAATATTATCATAATGTTGAATTAAAGGTTCAAACAAATTAATTTTTTTGACAATTCTTTTTTGTTCATTTAGTGGTGGAAGTGGAAATAAATAATCTCCAACTGTAGATAGACTTAAGAAAATTTGATTTGTTGTTCCGTTTGCTGATTTCTCTATATTAGTTCGATTCAAAAATAAAAATTTATATAACATAACTGAAGTAATTTCGTCAAATAAACGAAATACAAACAAATGTCCATCGGTTAAAACATCTGTTCTGTCTAATTGATATAAACCGCATCTACCCAATGTCCCATGACCTAAGGTATTTAATAAAACATCATATTTTCTTAAATAATAATATTCTGGCATATTTATCACAAATTCATCAGTGCAATATTTAGCAAGTTTAAAATCTATTTCAATTCCACTATTTGCTGCTTGTCCAATAGCTATATTATTTGTAATCTCTTTTGAGTATTTTGGAGATTTTCCGCTATAAATCAATTTACATAAATTTTTTAACCTAATCCAAACCCAATTATTTGGAATATCAAAAGGTAAATCTTCTAACTTTACAGGATCATTATTACCTATCTTCTCATAATAACAATTATAAAATCATATAGAAATGAAGGTATATAATCTAATATGTTAAAAATTAAATCTAATTAAAACGTATAAAATTAAAATAATATACATATACTATTATATACAATTTTTTTAAGCGTAACAAAATGTTACGATTTCAAGTTTTTTTCTTGACTTAAACAGTAAATTTTGATATAATGAGGTGAAAAAATAATGAAAAGGGAAAAAATTATGAAAAATTTAATAATTAAATTAGAAAGCATTAGAATGGTTAATTTTAAAAATATTGCTAAGAGTGAAATATCTTTTTCAGATAAAGGCAAAATATTAAATACTATAGGTATATATGGACAAAATGGGAGTGGCAAGACATCTGTTGTTGAATCTATAAATATTTTAAAATCGTTATTAATGGACATACCATTTCAAAAAGATTTATATTATTATATTAATATAGGATCCAATGAGTTAGCATTAGATTATAAATTTATACTTATTAAAGAAAAAGAAAAATATACCGTTAAATATTCTGTAAAATTTGAAAAAAAAATAAAAATTGATACTGAAAAAAATATTGATGAGAAAAAAACGGTTCTATCAAAGGAAAAAATCGAAATATTCGATACAACTGAAAATTTATTAGCATATATAGAGTTTAAAAATGAGGAAAAAAAAATTTCATGTAATTATGCAGATCATAATTTTGAAAACTATGACGGTATTATAACAAAAGATATTGCTATTGCAACTTCGCATGTTTCCAAACAATTATCAAAAACAATGATTTTTCAGCAAATGTTTAGGGATAATATAAGAAAAAGTGTACTTTTAAAATCCGTTTTAAACGCAATGCATTTTTATGCTACTACTAATTTGTTTGTGATAGGAATGAAGGAAACTAGTTTGATCTCTGCAATTGATAATTTACCATTAAATATTCGTACATCTGGTAATGAAGATTTGATTACCTCTGGAACTATACCTTTGAATTTATTTGGCCCATCTATTATCCCTGGCGTTATTTTGAATACTATTACGCCTGAACTTGACCAAATCAATATAGTAATGGGGCAATTAATTCCTGGAATAAAAATTGGTTACAAAAAAATTAGTGAAGGATTAGACAAAAATGGTAATATAATAGTAACGATTCAATTAGTTTCAATTATAGGAGATTTGCAAATTCCTTTAAAGTACGAATCAGAAGGTGTAAAAAAATTAATAGCCCTATGTAGTGTTTTAATTGGAATGTACAATAATGAGTCTGTATGTCTAGTAGTTGATGAATTAGATTCTGGAATTTTTGAATATTTGTTAGGTGAACTAGTTAAAATTATCCATGAAGATGCTAAGGGACAGTTAATCTTTACATCACATAATTTGAGATTACTTGAAGTTTTACCTAAGCAGTGCATCATATTCTCTACCACTAATCCAAAAAAACGATTTATTAAAATGGCTAATGTAAAACCAAACCATAATTTAAGAGATTTTTATTATAGAACTATTCTTTTAGGAGGACAAAAAGAAGAATTATATGATGAAACAGACGAATTAGAAATAGAAAGAGCATTAAGGAAATGTCAAATTTAAATAGGAAAAGTTTAATTCTGTTTATAGTTGAAGGCAAAAGTGATAAAGTATATTTATCTCCTATCAAAAAAATGGTAGAGCGTCGATCCAATAGTAAAATTAAATTTAAGGTTATGTATGGTGATATATTAACAAATTTCGATACTGATCCTAATTATATTGAAAACGAAGTTGCAATGGTAATACAAGAATATTTGGAATTGTTTGGACTTGAACTTGAAGACATTAAACAAGTTGTTCATATAGTTGACTTAGATGGTTGTTTTGTTAATTCAAAAAAAATTATAAATGATAAATCTTTAGAAAAAGGTCATACAATTTATTATAGAGATAAAATTGCAAATTTTAATAGACAAAATATTATAAAAAGAAATCAAAAAAAGGTTAGTTGTTTAGAAGTTTTACATAAATTAAATAAAATTAATTATGGAACTAAGGGAATGATTCCATACAGGATATATTATTTTTCAACAAACATAGATGATTATTTTTTTAACAATCAAAACTGCTCTAATGAGCAAAAAATAAATAATTCCGACTTAATACATGATAAATATATTGACAATCCTGAAGAATATAGACATATGATTGAAAGTAATTCTTGCGTGCCTGGCTCCTATGATGAAACATGGGAGTATATAAAAATAGAAAATAATTCATTAAGTAGATGCACAAATTTTAACAAATTTTTTATTGAGATTATTGATAAAATTTAAAACTTTTAAAAATTAATACGTAAAAGTTTTAAATAAATTTAGCATTTTTTTGAATATGGTATAAAGTTATATATTATGGGGAAATATTATAAAAGTTTAAAAAAAGTTAATTCTGAAATAATGAAATTAAGGATTAACAATCTTTCAAAAGAAGAACATAAAAAGTATAAAATAAATAAATTTTTTAATATTCTTGCTGGAAGTATGTTTTTGGTAGAATGGTGTTTAATTCCATTCCTTATGTTATTTCTACCAAAAGCATGTAAAGAACAAGTAGGATTAACGAAGTTTTTATATATTATTTTTATAATACTTGCTTTTGCATTGTTAATTTTTAATCTTATGTTAATTGACCGTTTTATTCCTTGTCCTAACATTACTAAACTTGATCCATCAATGTTTTCTGAGGTCAATAGAAGAAGATTTAAGAAATACGGAATAACTGATAATTACATTATTACTAAATGCTATGATTCAACTAATCCAAAACTTATCAATAAGGATGTAATTATTTGCATTAATGAAAATAAACTAAAAATAATCAACAATCTCTATCGTTCAATTTATGATTTTGGTTGTTATGAATTTGACTTAGATGAGATTAAATATGAAAATATAAAAGATGAAGGTTTAGTAAAAACTAAAATTATAACTGATAAGATAACTTTTGTTTTAGGTCATAGAGCTAAAACATTCATCAAGAAGAATCAAAAATCAGATTAGAGTTAATCTGATTTTTTGTCATGCCTTAATAATAAAAAGCATAAACATTGACAACCGACCGTTCGGTAGGTATAATATTATGGACTTAATTTTGGAGGAAGTTTATGAAAAAAGGAAACACCAAACAAGAAATACTACTAGCAGCCCTTGATTTGTTTTCTGTAAAAGGATATGAAGGAACATCAATTTCCGAAATTGCTCAGAAAGTTGGAATTAAGAAAGCTACCATGTATAGTCATTTTACAAGCAAACAAGAAATCTTAGATGAACTTGTTAGAACAGTATTTGAAGAGTATAACAAACACACTATCTTTAAGAATACTAATTTTGAAAAGATGTTTGTTCTAGATTCAACTGATGTAATTGATGTGAATATTGTTATTGAAAAAGTCTTAAAGCATGTAAGCTACATTATACATAGTAGTGTGATTAGTAAATCACGTAAAATGCTTTTGATTGAACAGTTTCAAAATGAAACTTTAAGTGAACTACAAACTAAACAAAACTATACTGATGTTTTGAATTATTTTACCTCACTTTTTGAGTATTTAATATCTAAAGATAAACTTAAAGATTATGACCCTGAAATCATGGCCGCAAGTTTTGCTTTTCCAATTTCGGTGTGGATTAACTTAGTTGATAGATGCCCAGAAAAAGAAGAGGAAGTAAAATCATTAATAACTCGTCATATTACTCAATTTTTCAAGGTATATTCAAAATAAGGAATAAACTAAATGGAAAATAATAAATTATTTGAAAGAGTTAAAATTATCATTGTCTTAATTATAAGTCTAATCTTAATGGCAGTCCTTGTTAGTTTTGTGATTTACCTTTTATCACAGACTCCTCCTAAATCAAGGGATTTAATCAATAATAATGAATTAGAATCATATCTTATTGAAAAGAACAATAACTATTTTGATTATCAAGAAAATAACGATTGTGCATCTTTCGCAACTTCTTACCTTCTTAGACATTTTGGTGAAAATCTTCAAGCAAGTGATATAAGAAAGAAGATCAAAAGAACCTTTGGTTATGTTTTTCCTTCAGCTATCACTAATTTCTTTAAGGAAAAAGGTTATGAGGCAACTTCCTACTCTGGTAATCTTCATACCTTAAAGCATGAACTAACTAAAGGAAATCCAGTAATTGTTTTAATCAACATTGAAAATGACACCCACTACGCGGTGGTAGTAGGATATGATCAAAAAAGCATCTACTTAGTTGATTCTCTAAAAGAAAATGTTAATGTTGATAATCCTAACTATAACCGGATGCTAACGGAAGAAGAATTTAAGGAAGTTTGGGATACCAACATGCTTTTATCAAGTAATATTTATATCGTTATTAAAGATAGAAAGGAACAAAAATAATGAAATCATTAGAAAAAATTCAAAAAATATTTAAGGCTATTTTAAAAATTGTTGAAGTCTTTACCATCTTATCAATAATAGGAGCTGCGATTTATGGACTTTTCGCATTCATTGCTTTAAGTGAACAATATGGTGGAAAAGTATTTTCCATCTTTGGTGAGGAAATTATCATCTTTAAAGATGAACCTAACCTCATCGTAAAGTTTAATGAATTAATGTCTTCATCACTTATCTTAATTGGTGACATCATTCTTTTAGTATTTGCTTCAAGATATTTAAAAACAGAACTAGAAGAAGGTACGCCATTTGGGGAAAATGGACCAGAAAAATTAAAAAAATTAGGAATTCGCTGTATCTATATTCCAATTATTGCATTTACGATTGCTGAAATAATTGTGTTAATTACTTTAGGGGAAGATAATAATTTTATGATTGAAAGTTCATTTAGTGTAATTACTGGTATTGTCTTAATCATTGTTTCCTTTATTTTTAAATATGGAAAAGAACTAGAAACAAAAGTTAAAAAAGTAGAAACTCCTGATTCTATAGATTCAAATGAGGAAAAATAAATGAATGTCAAGTTTAAACATCAAGGTATGATGGTCTTTATTGGATATTCTACCTCTATAAATAAAGATGAAGGAACCATAAAATGTCCTATCATCTGGGAAGAATTTAACCAAAGATTTAAAGATATCTTAAATCATCAACCGCCAAAGAATGAATTAGAACAAGCTGTTTTTGATTATGGGATTGGCACCTATGGCATTTGTATTGATTCTAGTGATCACTTTGACTACTGGATTTGTGGGAGGTATGAAGGAGGAAGTATTCCTCAAGGATTAAAGTTAATCACTTTTTTAGAAAGTGATTGGGCTATCTTTGAAACTAAAGGTAAACTTCCTGATTCTATTCAAAGTTTAACCAGTCAAATCCTTAATGATTGGTTTAAAAATGAAGGGAAAAATCATTTACCAAAAAAGATTGCAATGATAGAAGTATATCCATCACTTGATATGGATAGTGATGAGTATGAATCTAAAATTTTAGTTCCTATTATAAATAAATAACACTTATATATAATAAGGAAAGAAGATATTTCTTTGATAAATGGTTACTAAAAAATAAAACTCTTCGTTTGCTTTTTTCTTCAAAATTTGGTAAAATAAATAAGAAGATAAAAGATAGGCCAATTGTATTTTTAATACATTAGATATAATCAATGAGCAACTAAAAGTGTAAGTCCAATTGAAATGGGCTTACACTTTTTTTGTCTTGGAAAGGAATAAACATGAATGAAACTAAAACAAACAAACTAGAAACCGTTAAAATTAAAAAACTAATGTGGCAAATCGGCCTTCCCATGATTGTATCAATGGTCTTACAAGCCTTATACAACGTTGTTGACAGCGTTTTTGTAACCAATATGAAAGATACTGGTGTTCTCGCAAACGAAGCCTTAACCTATGCTTTTCCGGTTCAGATTTTAATTATTGCGATTGGCGTAGGGACCGGGATTGGTTTAAATGCCTTACTATCTAAAAACTTAGGAGAGAAAAATCAAGAGGCAGTAAATAAGGTTGCGGGAAACGGGATTTTCTTAAGTATCATTATTTACTTGATCTTTCTTATTTTTGGCCTTTTTGGTTCTCGCCCTTTCATTTCGCTTTTTACCAAAAATGAAGAAGTACTAGAAATGGGAACAAGCTATCTTATGATTTGTACGACCCTTTCTTTTGGTGCCATAGGCTTTTCCATCTATGAAAGACTCCTTCAAGCAACCGGTAAATCCATGTATTCAACGATTGCACAAATTGTTGGTGCCTTAACTAACATTATCTTTGACTATGTCTTTATTTTCCCTTTAAAGATGGGAGTAAAAGGAGCAGCGCTTGCGACGGTCTTAGGTCAAGTGGTATCACTTATTCTTGCGATGATTTTTCACTACCTTCAAAATAAAGAAATAAATGGTAACATTATTCATATCAAACCCGATTTAAAGATCATTAAAGCTATCTATAAAATTGGTCTTTCCGCAACCCTCATGCAAGGAATGTTATCCTTGATGATGGCCGGAATGAATAAAATCTTAAGCCTTGCGGGAGTAGATTCTAGTATTTTAGTTGGTGCCTTTGGCATCTACTATAAAATTCAACAAGTAGCCTTATTTTCTTGCTTTGGTTTATCTAATACCATTATTACGATTTTATCCTTTAACTATGGAATGAAAGAAAAAAATAGATCAATGGAAACCATTAAATATGGTATTATTGATACCTTAATTGTATCTTTGATTATCACAATTATTTTTGAACTTACCTCAAAATACTTAGTATTACTCTTTTCTCTTGGTAATACCAATACAGAATTAATCAAAGTATGTGAAAATGCTATTCACATTGCTTCGCTTTCTTACATCTTTATGGGCTTTAATGTTGCCATTCAAGGTGTCTTTCAAGCTTTAAGGTATGCTTTAAGACCGCTTTTTACCGCGTTCCTTCGCTTAATTTTCTTTACATTTATCTTTGCTTTGGTTTTTGTGAAGACAGGTAATGTTACAACTAATGTTTGGTGGACTTTCTTAATTAGTGAAGTTCTAACCTCCATTGTATCTTTCTTTTATTTAAAAAATACGATTAAAACGAAAATTAGTCCTCTAGAATAGTTATTTTTCAAGCAAACTTAAATTCAAAATTTCAATTTTTTGGTATAATGTTCTAAACTATTTGGTTAGAAAGGAATAACTATGCCTAATAAAGAATTAAAGAATTATTTAAATAGTGTTGATGGCGTATCTCATATTACGTTAAATCCGAATGGACCAGGAGCTGTGAGAATCCATTTAGTCCCACCGGAAAAACCTAAACTTGGAATCGTTTGGGCCGTCATCTTAAACGGACAAGATGTGTTACCACTTACAACCGGGTGGGCTATCTTACTTCGTGAATTCATCAATGAATCAATTAAGTATGATGGTGTATCTTTAAGTGATGATGAACTTGTCATGCTTATTAATAACACCATTCAAAATGTTAAAAAAATCTTCCCTAAAACCCCAGAAAAAATGTTAAAAGAAGATCTTGCTGACATCCTTGATACTTTAGTTGATGTCGCAAGAGGAGAAGAACCTGATATTGAAATAGGTTTTATGCCTCTATCATTATATGGACGCTACATGAGTGCCCCTCACCGTATGGACTTAATGATTTCTTCTATGAGTAAGGATGGTCACTGGCATTGTAATCAAAAATGCTTACACTGCTATGCGGGAGAACAAGTGAATGCGAATGTCAAAGAATTAACCACTGATGAATGGAAGAAAATCATCGACAAATGTAGGGAAGCCTGGATTCCGGAACTTACCTTTACAGGTGGGGAACCAACCTTACGAAATGATTTAGTCGAACTTATCGATTATTCTAAATGGTTTGTAACAAGACTTAATACAAATGGTGTATTATTAACTGAAGGTTTATGTAAAGATTTAATGGATGCATCCTTAGATGCTGTTCAAATCACCTTATATTCATCAAATCCAAGCATTCATAATTTATTAGTTGGGGCTCCTAACTTTGATAAAACGATTGCGGGGATCAAAAATGCCTTAAGTGCAGGCTTAAATGTTAGCGTTAATACCCCACTTTGTACCATCAACCAAGATTATATTCAAACCTTAGCATTCTTAAAAGGCTTAGGAGTAATTTACTTTTCATGTTCTGGTTTAATTCAAACCGGAAATGCTACAAACGATAATTCCAAAGATACCATCATTTCTCATGATGATTTATTAGCTCTTATTACTAAGGCAGTGGATTATTGTAAGGAAAATAATCTAGAACTAGCGTTTACTTCCCCAGGTTGGTTAACAGCTGATGAATTAGAAAATCTACATTTAACTGTTCCTTCATGTGGAGCTTGCTTATCTAACATGGCGATTGCACCAGATGGTAGTATCATCCCATGTCAAAGTTGGCTAAGTGAAGATGTTCTCGGCAATATGTTAACTGATGAATGGAAGAAAGTTTGGAATAGTAAACAAACTAAGAAAATCCGAAAAGCTTCAATGAAAAATACCGAAGTTTGCCCACTTTCTTTAAATAAAAAGGAGAAGAAGTAAAATGAAAAGATTACTAAAATTATTAACCATAAGTTTAATTTCATTATTTATTCTTAGCCTTAATTTAAAAACTAACGTTAAAGCATCATCTGATGCTCTTGACTATATCCCTGAATATGATATTACGGTTGATCCAAGAATTGATGGAACCTTAGATATCAAAATTCACATAAACTGGGTAGTCTTAGACAGTTCAACTGATGGTCCTCTTACTTGGGTTAAAGTTGGTATCCCTAACTGCTATGTTGATGAACTAAAAGCTGAAAGTAGTAGTATTAAGAAAATTAAATACTACGCAGATAGTGGTTCTTACATCCGTCTTGATTTAAAGAAAAAATACTATCAAAATGAAAGTGTTAACCTCGACTTTTCCTTCCACCTATCAAGAATGTACCATCTTTATGATAATGAATGTTACTACCATTATGTACCTGGATGGTTCACAGACATTAGTGTTGGTAAAATGACCCTTAAATGGAACATGAAAAATGTAGTTAGTACCTCAAGTAACCGCCTTGTTGGTGATTACTATGTCATTGAAAAAACTAACATGGCACCTGGCGAAACTATGGAAATTGAAGTAACTTACCGTCAATCAAGTTTTGAGGGGTTAAGTGAAGATCAAACTTTCTCTAATCGTTATATGGATACTAAAGCAATTATTAAAATTGTTGTATTTTGGGTTTTGGTTGTAGGTGTTATTGTTGCTATTTTGATAATAATAGCTAAGAAAGCTGATCCATACTTAAGTAACCGCGGTTTCTGTGGCTATCACTATTGGTTTTACCGACCATTCTACAGACGTCGTTATGTCAGACGAAGCGGGGTAAATAGACATGGTGTACCATTTGTTTCTAGCAGTAATGGCTCTCACTCTTCAGGTGGTGGTGGCCACTGTGCATGTGCTTGTGCGTGTGCATGTGCCGGGGGAGGTCGAGCTGGATGCTCAAGAAAGGATTTCTACCATACCAATATTCAAGTTGAAGAAATTAAAAAGCATTTAAAGTGAGGACTTTCCTCACTTTTATTTTTCGTCTATATCATTTTACTTTCAAAAATTTAAAGTTTATGGTATAATTACTTAGTTAATAGGGGGAAATTATGAAAAAACCGCTTAAAATATTTAGTTTATTAATAATCCTTACATGCCTTTTTTTGGTAACCTCTTGTAAAAAAGAAAAAGAACCGGAAAAGGAGCAAGAAGAAAATAAAGTAAAAATCATTGAAGTATATTCAATTAATGATTTTCATGGAGCTATCAAAGATAAAGCTGCCATCGTCGGTAAGATGACTAAAGATTACCAAAATCAAAAAGATGTAGGTACCGTTTTAGTTTCAGCTGGTGATATGTTTCAAGGAACTGCTCTTTCTAATCTAAATCATGGTAAAGACATGATTGACATTATGAATGAGATGAAATTTGATGCCATGGTTGTAGGTAACCATGAGTTTGACTGGGGACTTGAAGAAACCTTAAAGTATTTTGATGGTGATGAATCTAATGGTGAGGCTAACTTTCCACTTCTTAGTTGTAACATCATCGATAAAAGAACTAACGACTTACCAACAAACGTTAAACCTTCAACCGTAGTTGAAAGAAATGGTTTAAAAATTGGTATTATCGGTTACATGGGATATGGACTTGAATATAGTATTGCGACAAAACAAGTAGAAAATTATGAATTTGTATCCCCTGTTGATAAAGTAAAAGAAGCATCCTATAAACTTCATACTATCGATAAAGTAGATATCGTCATCGCTGTTGGTCATGATGCTAACACCACAACCAATGAAGAATTATCAGATTTAGATGGTGACTACCGTGTTGATGGTATTGTTAACGGTCATACACATGTTAAAAGTGTTGGTTCTAACTCAAGAAGTAGTGACTACATGAATGTACCATACGTTCAAGCATCATCAAGTGGTAAAGCCATTGGTAAGATTAGATTTAGCTATGATACTGAAACTTCAAAACTTCTAACGGCGAAATCTTCAACTATTGCCGTAAATGACAACGGTAAAGAAGATGAAGTAATCAAAAAAATGGTTGATGACTTAATGGAAGCAACCAAAGATGTTTTTGAAAGAGTTGTTGGTACAGCAGGCCGTACCTTAAATAAGAGTGATGGTGCTGATTGGGTAGCTACCGTTATGCGACAATTCTGTGAAGAAACTTATGGTGAATGCGATGTAGCATTTATCAATACCGGTGGAGTAAGAGAAGCTGCCTTCCCAATCAATAAAGGTGAAGCAATTACCGTAAACCGTATATTTGAAATTAGTCCATTTGATAATACAATTAAGATAGTATCCATCAAAGGTAAAGTCTTAAAAGCCTTAATCCAAAACGATAATACCCTACGCTATAGTGGTGATAGTGTTAAAGTAAGTGGAGCAAGCGTATATGTTAATGGCCTAATCATCGATGAAGATGCAACATACCGTGTTGCGACAGTCGATTTTATATTTGACAAAGATACTTACCCATTCAATAAGGGAGAAAACATCAATGAAAGTGGTATGATCTTAAGAGATGTATTAGTTGAATGGTGTGACAAAGCAACAAGCAATAATGAATTATGTTTTATGGAAGGTAAAGGAAATGAATAACAAAGTTTTAATCGCAAGTGATAGCACTTGTGATCTATCAAAGGAACTACAAGAAAAATATAACGTCAAAATTCTTCCCTTATACATTACATTTGGTGAAGAAAGCTACAAAGATAATGAAGAAATCGATTTAAAAGAACTATACAATCAAGTAAAATTAAGAAATGAACTACCAAAAACTGCCGCAATCCCTCCTAAGGATTTTCACAACTTCTTTAAGAAGTATGTAAATGAAGGTTATGATATTGTCTTTATTACAATTGGATCTGACCTTTCAGCGACTTTCCAAAATGCGAGAATTGCCTCAGAGGATTTTGAAGACCATGTTTATTGTGTAGATAGTAAAAACCTATCAACAGGTATTGGCCTTTTAGTCTTAAAAGCATGTACATTCCGTGATCAAGGCTTAAGTGCTAAAGAGATTGCGGAAAAAGTTGAAGCTACGGTTCCTCATGTTAAATCACAATTCGTGGTTGAAACTTTAGAATATCTTCATAAAGGTGGAAGATGCACAGGAACTGCTCGTTTCTTTGGCTCTCTTTTAAGTATTAAACCAATGATCGTTGTTCGTGAAGGTAAAATGACTGTTGGTAAAAAGTTCATTGGCTCAATGAAAAAAGCCGTAACCGGCATGACTAAACTATTCTTAAACGATCTTGAACACTTAGATCCTGAGTTTGTCTTTATCACTCATACCTTTGCATTTGATAAAGCTGACCTCATTAGAAATTTAATCAAAGATGTAAAAGTCGAAAATCTATATGAAACTGTAGCCGGATGCGTTATCGGATCTCACTGTGGTACCGGTACCATTGGTATTTTATACATCTTAAAAGACCAAGAAGTTAAAAAAGAAGAAATTGTTGAATAACAAAGTTGAATAAAAAAAGGCTTCATTGCTAAAAGAGTAATGGAGCTTTTATCTTAACTATAACCAAAAGGAGGAAGAAATATGGAATTACTTGCACCAGCAGGAAACATGGAAACCTTAATTGCGGCCATCCATTCCGGATGTGATGCGGTATACATTAGTGGTAAAAACTTTGGAGCGAGAAAAAGTGCTCAAAACTTTACCAATGAAGAACTAAAAGAAGCCGTTGAATACGCCCACCTAAGAAAAGTTAAAATCTATGTTACCGTTAATACCTTAATATATGATGAAGAATTTAGTGAATTATCACCATATTTAGAGTTCCTAAAAGGCATTAAAGTTGATGCCCTTATCGTCCAAGATTTAGGTGTAATCCATTTCATTAGAACTAACTTTCCAACCCTTATCGTTCATGCTTCTACTCAGCTAAACATTAATTCAGTAAGTGGAGCCCTCCTTTTAAAGAAAATGGGGGTAAAAAGAGTTGTTCTTGCTCGTGAAACTCCCGTAGATATTGTTAAACAAATCGTTGATACCGGAATTGAAGTTGAAGTTTTCATCCATGGAGCTTTATGTTTTGCTTACTCCGGTCAATGTTTGATGAGTTTTGCGATTGGAAAAAGAAGTGGCAACCGTGGTGAGTGCGCTCAACCATGTCGAAAGAAATACCGTCTCATTGAAAACGGAAAATACCTAACACCATTTCTTTCCCTTCTTTCCATGAAAGACTTAAACACCCTTGATTATTTAGATCAACTAAAGGAAATAGGCGTTACCTCCTTAAAAATTGAAGGAAGAATGAAATCACCTGCCTATGTTATGAGTGTAGTTAAAGCCTACTATAATAAACTACACCAAATCCCTGATGATAAAATGATGGATAACCTCTTAGTTAGTTTCAACCGTGAATTTACTAAAGGTTATATGTTTAATGAAGACAATGCTTCAATTACCAATATCAATAGTGTTAATCATCAAGGATTATACATTGGTAAAGTAACCAAAGTAACAAATGATGGTATAACCTTAAATTTAGTTAAACCTTTAATGATAAATGATGCCATTAGGATCAAAGGAAAAAATGAACTTGGGTTTTATGTTACTAACTTAAAACAAGATAGTAATAATTACTATATTAAAGGAAACTTTAAAGTAGCAGTCAATGATTTAGTTTATAAAACAGTTGATAATGCGTTACTAGTAAATGCGAAAACCCAAGAAGAAAACGAAAATCAAATTATTAATCTATCAGCTTCTCTTTTCGCATCCTTACATAAACCTCTTACTTTAATTGTTAAGTATAATGATTTAGTAATTAAAGAAACTTTAGATGTATTAGATGAAAAAGCAGACAAGCCTTTAGATATTGAACGTATCAAAGCCCAACTTAGAAAAATTGGTAATCCGTTATTTCAATTTACTAATCTTGAGATTAACTATGATAATATGGCTTTCATTAGAGTTAGTATGATTAATGAAATCAGAAGAAGAGCCATTGAAAAGTTAAAACAAACCATTTTAGATAACTATCAACTACCAGAAAATGATAACTATCCATTCAAAGATGTAAAAAGAAAGAACCAAAAAAGCAATGATTTAATTAAGATTGATATTGTTTTAACAAAAAAATCCCAATTATCTTTTGTTAAAGACCTTCCTTTTAATAAGGTTTATACTTTATTTAAGAGTGAATACGAACCATATTATTTTCACTTTAACCGTAATTTTGATTTTAAAACTGGTTTAATCCATAATTTAGGTGACTTAAATCAAGGAATGTCACTTTCTCCAAGTTTTAATGTCTTAAATAGTGAAACTATTAAATTACTTGATAATTTTTCATTAGATACAATTTATTTATCACATGAATTATCAATTGATGATCAAATGAAGTTATCAAGAAAAACTAAATCACCAAATATTGGCGTTTTTATTTATGGAAGAATGGAATTAATGTCGACAGCTCATTGTTTTATTAATAAGGTAAGAAAAATGAAAAGTCTTCACTGCACCTTATGTGAAAAAAATGACTATTATTTAGAAGATGAATATCACAACTTAATGTATGTAGTATCAAGATGTAACAAAACAAGACCTGAAACCATCATTTATAATTATAAAATAACTGATAATTTTAGTTTTATAAATAATTATTTAGGAAATAATATAAAGAGATTTTTAATTGTATTAACTGATGAAAATGAAGTAATGTTAAACAAATTAAAAAAGAAAATTAAAGAGGTGATGGATTTTGACAGATGATAAAAAAACCTATTTATTATTAAAATCACCTAATTTATATAAAGCCATCTTATTAATGGCTCTTCCGATTATGTTTAGTAACATCTTAAAGTCAGTTCATGACATTGTTGACATGTATTTTGTTGGTAACCTAGCGATTGACCCTATGCAAGTAGAAGCTATGGTTTCTGCAATCACCGTTACTAACCCCATTATTCAGATCTTTCAAGCGCTTGCGACCGGATTAATGGTAGCAGGTACCGCTTTAATGAGTCAATATTTAGGAGCTAACAAAGAAAAAGAAGCAAAAACCGTTAATGCTCAACTCCTAATCATGTGTACCATCTTTGGAATTGTCTTTAATATCCTTTTATTCTTTTTGACATCACCCATTTTAAAACTAATGGGAGCAGCATCAAAACCTGATGTCTTTATGTATGCGAAAGAATATGTTATGATTAGATCATTTGAAATGACGGGACTATTTATCTTCTATGCTTACCAAGCAACAAGACAAGCTATGGGTGATACGGTTACTCCCGTAATATTAAATATTGTTTCTATCCTTTTAAATATCATTTTAACTGCCATTATGGTAAAAAAATATTATTTAGTTGGGGCTGCCTATGCGACAGCTATTGCGAACGTAATAATTATCCCCATCTGTCTTATTCTTTACTTTAAGACTAAAGCAACAAACATGAAACTTGAATTTAAAGATTTAAAGCCAAACTTTAAATATATGAAACAAACCTTTATCCTAGGGTTCCCAGCCGCAATCTCCCAAGCCTTTACTTCCGTTGGTTTTTTAATCATCAACAGTATAATCTTAAGCTTTGAAGGTTACTTAATCACGGCGATTGGTGTAGGAAACAGAATTAACTCCATCTTGTTATTCCCAACCATGGCAGTAGGAACTGTTCTTGCGACCTTTGTTGGTCAAAACATTGGAGCAGACAATGTAAAAAGAGCAAAAGCTTCCGTTAAAGCTTCTGTTGTCATTTCCCTAATCATCTCAATTGTAGGGGGAGTCAGTTTGATGTTTTTACGAAGAGACCTTGCTTCGATCTTTATTATTAACAATGAACTAGCGTTAGATGCTTGTGTTGACTATCTATACTTTTTATTGTTAGGACTACCACTTATGGGAATCTTCCAAGTCTTAATTGGAGCCTTCCAAGGGGCTGCTCGTACCGACTTTAGTTTGATCTTGTCATCCCTTAGACTTTGGGTTTTAAGAATTCCTGTTATCATGCTTTATATGAAAGTATTTAATGTTGGTGAAAAAAGCATTTTCTATGCCATGATTATCAGCAATGTTGGAGCGGTAATCATCGGTACCTTCATGTATACTTTTATTGACTTTAAACCGCGATTTACAAAAATGAAACAAAAAATGTTAAAACAAATAGAAAAAGAAGTAGTAGGTAATTAAATATGAATGAAATTATAAGTAAATATCGTAATCATATTGTTCTATATGAACCAGAAATCCCCCAAAATACCGGTAACATCATGAGGACATGTGCTGGCACGGATACCCTTTTACATCTAATTAAACCCCTTGGCTTTAAACTAGATGATAAACACATGATCAGAGCTGCTGTAAACTACATTCCAAACGTTCACTTCATGGTTTACGAAAATTGGGAAGACTTCTTAAATAAAAATCAAAGTGAAAATGGTGAAAAAGTAAAAATGTATTTCTTTACTAGATACGGCATGAAAACACCTCATGAACTAAAACTAAATGAAGAAAATACAAGATATTATTTCATCATTGGTAAAGAATCTACCGGAATTCCTAAGTTAATTCTTCGTGAACACTTAGATGATTGTATTAGACTTCCAATTAATGATAAAATAAGATCACTAAATGTAAGTAATGTTGCGGCCGTCGCCATCTTTGAAGCTTTAAGACAACAAGATTACAACGACTTATCAAGATATGAACCAGAAACCTTAAAAGGGAAAGATTGGCTCTTAAAAGATTAAATAATTTAATCGTATTTTCACATAATATTAAAGGGTGAAATAATGAAAAAAAAGAAACAAAAAAATTATGAGATGAAAGACTTAAAGACAAGATATATGAGAAACTATCTATATCCGAAAGTTTCCGTTGCATCTCATGAGGAATATGAATCTGAGTATTTTTATCGTGATCCCGAAATGTTTCGAACAAACTAGGAAAGATGATGGTTAATTCCATCATTTTTTTCTATATAATATAAGGAAAGAGAAAATAACTAAAAATTAAAAGTGCATACATATTGACGTACGCTTTTATGTATGTTATAATTAAGTAAATAAAAAGAAATGAGGTATTATGATGAATTATAATGTTAATATTACAAATGCTAGAAAAGATCTTTATAAATTAACTGATATGGTTATTGATAATGGTGTTGTTGTTAATATTACAACCAAACATGGTAATGCAGTTTTAATTAGTGCTGATGAATATAATTCCTTGCTTGAAACATTATATTTATCAGAAAATGCTGAATATAAGAAAACTTTAATCGACGGAAAAGAAGAAAAGATTGAAGATTTAATTGATGAAAAGGATATTAAATGGTAGTATGTATAAAGTAATGTTTACAAAACTCGCTGTAAAGGACATTGAAAAATTAAAAGCGATAGGGCTTTCTGATAAAGCAAGAAAACTTATTGAAATAATAAAAGAAGATCCTTTTCAAACTCCCCCACCATACGAAAAACTAGTAGGTGATTTGTCAGGCCTTTATTCAAGAAGAATAAACATTAAACATCGTTTAGTTTATGCAGTCTTAAATGAGGAGAAAATAATTAAAATAATAAGATTATGGACACACTATGATAATATATAATTATGCGATAATAGTTTTATTATCGTTTTTTTATTAACTTATTTTCTTTTTCACTCACCATTTTTCTATTTTAGGCATATACATAACATATAAGGAGTGGTTATATGTTGAATATTGTCAAAAATTTTAAGATTGAAGGTACTCTAAAAGATGTAAAACCTTATAAAAATGGATTAGTTAATAAGACATATTTAGTTACAACCTCAACTAAAAAATACTTATTACAAAGAATTAATAAGTATGTCTTTAAGAATCCTCGGGTTGTGATGGATAATATTGTGAATGTAACCAAAAAGTTAAAATCTCTTAATAAAAGAACCCTTAATATTATTATGACCATTGATGATGATGAGCTTTACTTTGATTCCTCAAGTAATGAGTATTTCCGGATGTATGATTTTTTAGATGATTTAGAGACCATTGAATTAACTTTCCAGGATAGTTTATTTTTTGAAGTAGGTAAGGTTATAGGTGATTTTCAAGTCTCTTTTACTTCGTTTAATCCAAGTTTACTAAAAGAAACCATTCCCAACTTCCATAATACCCCTTATCGTTTAAGGCATCTTGAAGAAGTAATAGAAGGAAGAGAAAAGAATGAACAAAGATATGAGAAATGTCAGTCAATATGTAGTTATTTACTAAAGAATAAAGAAAGAATAAGTCGTATTCAATATGCTTTAGATATAGGAAAAATTCCTTTAAGAATAACTCACAATGATACGAAATTAAACAACGTAATGTTTGAAAAACTTACACACAAAGGTTCATGTCTGATTGATCTTGATACGGTTATGCCGGGGACGATGATTTTTGATTTTAGTGACGCAGTAAGAACATCATGTTCAACCACTAAAGAAGATGATCCCCATATTGATTTAGTTGATTTAGATGATCAAAAGTTTACCTATTTACTTATTGGTTATCTTTCAAAAGTTAAAGATATTATCACAAAAGAGGAACTTGAACTTTTAACGGAGGGAATCGGGACCATCATCTTTGAGTGTGCGGTAAGGTTTATTACCGATTATTTAGAAAACGATGTATACTTTAAAACTGATTATCCGGAAAATAATTTAGTTAGAGCCTATAATCAATGTAAACTATATAATGTTTTCTTAAAAAAAGAAAAAAAGTATCAACAAATTGTTAAAGAAGTCTATAATCGTTTAACTTTTTAAGGCTATTAAACAAATAAAAAAGACACTTGGTTGAAAAAAAAACAAAAGTATGGTAAAATAAGCATAAGAAAATTATTATGAGGTGAGAACATGAAAAAATGGATATCCTTAATGATGGCTTCCTTATGCTTTTTACTTTTAACAGCTTGTGTGACAACTGATAATCCGAAACCAGCTGGAAAAAGACCAACGGAAGATTTTATAATAACTGATTACTTAAAAGATAATGTAGTCTTAGAAGAAAAAGATACTTGTGTAATTTCTGGTACTTCTCAAGATGGTGTTATCATTAAATTTGAATTATTAAATAAGAGTGGTAAGTCAGTACTTAAAAAACAAACAACCACTGATTCCACTACTTTAAAATGGTCAATTTCCTTTACTGCTCCAAAAGGTAGTTATGACTCTTATAAAATAAAGCTAAGTGATTCATATAATACTTACACACATACTTTTGTGAATGTACGCTTTGGTCATGTATACCTTTTAATGGGTGATAGTATTAATGATGAAACAATAAATGACCAAACTAATTTAGAAGAAGATGATTTTAGTGACCTTTCTTTTTTCTATGTTGATGAAAAGAATCCTCACTTTTTAGATTTACCAAGTGAAATTGATTTATTAGATAAGTTTACCCTTGATTTTGGTACATCAATAAAGAAGGCTGACAATATGCCAATTGGTATTGTCGTTTTACCATTTTACAAGACTAAACTATATGAATGGTTACCACTTGAAAAGGTTAATACCATCAGTCCGATTAAATCATATCTTGAATCAAAACATGAATATGTTGAAAATCCAACTAAACTTGGTGATATGAGTTATCTTGATATGATATTAAAGGCTCACCTTGAAAATTTAAGTATTAGCAGTATGATTTTAAACCTTGGAATGAATGATTTAGACGACTTAAATGAAGTTAAATCAGCAAATGTATACTTCCAAATGTTTTATACTTTAATTGATAGTTTACATGATAACTTTGGTGATTTTGATTTAATGCTTCTTCAAGCACCATCAAAAGAAGTGATGAATGTCGAAAAACTACGTCATATCCAATCATCGATTGCTAACTACTATAGTTTTGTTGACATTGTTCCAACTTATGACTTAAAAGTTAGTGAAAATGGTAGTCTTGATGAATTAAAGCTTGTAACCAGATTAAAAGATTTAATCAAGAAAAACAAGTATGTATCAAATTATAATAACATCATTTTAGAAGTAGATGAAGAACTAGAAGTTGTAACTTCAATTAAAATTGAATTTTCTAATACTGATAAACTACTAGTTGAATTACTATCAGAAGAAACAGTTATTAACTATTTCCATGTTTACTATAATGATGATGAGGAAGTAAAAGAACTAAATATTACTCCAAAAATCGAGAAAAACTACATCATTATTGATTTAACCTACGAAGAAGAAGAAATAAATAATGGCGAAACAATTACCATTAAAAAAGTATATGACAAATCAAAGATTAACATCGTTTATGGATGGCTTAATGATTTATCAGATGTTAACTTATTTAATGATGATGGTATTCCTGTCCTTCCATTTAATATAAAAATTGACTAATAAAGAGGTTTGTATGAAAAGACATAACGCAAGAATCTTATCAGTTATGGTTGTCTTTAATCTAGATATGAATAAAGCATTTACTGAAGTTGTAAGTGATGAATTATTAGAAGAAACCATAAATGATGTAAATAACCTAATCTTAGATGATGAATATAAAGTTGAAATTGATGAGGCCTACAGCCGTAAGATCTTAGACTTTGTGATTAAAAACTATCAATTAATTATTGACACGATTTCTAGCTCTTTAGTAGGATGGACTATTGACCGTCTATCTTATGTTGACCGTGCTATTATGATTTGTGCTTGTGCAGAACTTATGTTAAAAGATGCTCCAAAAGAAGTAATTATTAACGAATACTTAGAAATAACTAAAGAATATTCAAGTGTAGAAGATACTAAACAAGTAAAATTCAATAATCGTGTTTTAGATAGCTTAGGTAAAAAAATATATGAATAATAATAACGAAAAAAAATACATTTCCGTTACCGCCTTAAATAGATATATTTCTTATAAATTTGATATGGACACTAATTTAAAAGAAATCTATCTAAAAGGTGAACTTTCAAATTTTAAGTATTCTGGAAAGCATTGTTATTTTTCGTTAAAAGATCAAACATCCGAAATTCAAGGGATGTTTTTCTATCCGTCTAACCTCTCTTTAAAGTTTAAACCTCAAGATGGAATGAGTGTTCTTGTTACAGGTTATGTCCAAGTGTACCAAAAGAAGGGTACCTACGCCATCATCGTAAGTAAGATGGAACAAGAAGGACTTGGTCTAATTTATCAACAATTCTTAGAACTAAAAGATAAACTTTCTAAAGAAGGTTTGTTTGATGAATCAAGAAAACTACCCATTCCGGAATACCCAGAAAGAGTAGCGATTGTTACGGCTTTAACAGGAGAAGCTATTAATGATATTGTTTCAACCTTTAATAGACGTTTTCCACTTGCGAGATTAAAACTATATCCAGCTCTTGTTCAAGGGCTTGATGCTCCAAGAGACTTAATTAGAGCAGTAAATGAAGTTTTTAACGATAACTGGGCTGAAGTCTTAATCATTGGTCGTGGTGGTGGAAGCTATGAAGACTTATCATGCTTTAATGATGAGGCTCTCGCAAGACTCCTTGCTTCTAGTAAGATTCCGGTTGTTTCGGCAGTAGGTCATGAGGGTGACTTTACCATCTGTGATTTTGTGGCTTCATACCGTGCCCCTACCCCTACAGGTGCCGCAATGCGACTAACGAAAGAAAAAAGTGAAGTTATTAAAGGCTTAATGGATAAGGTCGCAAGACTAAATCATGGAATTAAAGCCGTTTTAAGTAACAAATATTACTTATACGATAATTTAACAAAATCTTATCCCCTCCTTCATTTTGATGAATTTTTAAATCATCAGTTCCTTAATCCTTTAACCGTAACTACCGAAAAACTTAAAGGTTTAAATCCGGAATTTGTGATTGATACCAATATTCAAAAACTAAAGGAACTAGATAAAAGATTATATCTTGGCATGAACAATGATATAAAACATAAGATGGAAGGCTATAATACCCTTAAATCACGTCTCGTTCCTAGTCTTGTTTTAAATAAAATTGAACTTTATAACTCAGAATTAATCAAATTGATGGAAAAGAATGTTTTGTTAAATCCTTTCAACGTGATGTTAAAAGGTTATACAATTGCTTACCAAGATGACAAAATTATCAAGTCTGTCACTAATGTAGAAATGGAAAAACCATTAATGGTTAAATTTCATGATGGTTACGTTATGACAAATATTTATGATAAAAAGATAACAAAGGAGTAAAAATGGAAAATAAATCATTTGAAGAATTATTAAAAGAATTACAAGATGTTGTGGCTTTACTTGAAAGTGGAAAACTAAGTCTTGAAGATTCCGTTTCTACCTATCAAAAAGGAATGGAACTAAGCCTTGAATGTAAAAAAAGACTAGAAGAAGCTAAAAAAGTCATTGTAACTAAAGTTACAAACCAAACGGAAGAAGAAATTTAACTAAAAACTAAAAGTAATGCGTATAATTAAATAAAGGAGGTGAACTATGCCACATTCAATTGAAAATCTAAAGAAAATGAATCTCAAAGACCTTGAGAATGAATGTCAAGCTATCAGAGATGATTTAATTGAAAATATCCAAGAAACTGGCGGTCACCTTGCTTCCAACCTTGGGATGGTGGAGCTTACGGTTGCTCTTCATTATGTCTTTGACAGTCCTAAGGATGTCATCTTTTTTGATGTCTCTCATCAATGTTATACTCATAAGATGTTGACATCAAGAGCGGATGAATTTAAGCATTTACGAAAATATCAAGGCTTAAGTGGATTTTCATCTCCAAGTGAGAGTATCCATGATCCATATGAGGCAGGACATAGTTCAACTAGTATCTCTTATGCCTTAGGATTTTTAGAAGCCAAAGAAAAAGATCCTAACCTTTATGGTAATATTATCAGTGTAATCGGTGATGCTTCGATTGTTAATGGCTTAGCGATGGAAGCTCTAAATTACCTAGGATCAAAACCAAACCAAAAGATGATTATTATCTTAAATGATAATGAAATGGGAATCTCTAAAAATACTGGTGGACTCGCTAGAACCTTTAATAACATAAGAGCGAAAGGACGCTTTAAAATCCTAAGAAAGATTACTCCTCGCTTTATTAAAAATGCATTAAAGAGTGTTGCTTATAAAAACAATATCTTTACGGGATTTGGTCTTAAATACTTAGGAATTATTGATGGCCATAACTTAAAAGATTTAATAAAATACTTAGAGTATGCGAAAAAAAGCCCAACCTCGATTGTTCTTCATGTTAAAACCACTAAAGGTAAAGGTTTTAAGTTCGCAGAAGAAGATAAAACCGGAATTTGGCATTCCGTACCACCCTTTAATCCGGTAACTGGTGATTTTTTAGAAGAACCAAAAGAAGAATATAATTTTGGTATTTCGTTAAGCAAAAAGTTAATTGAAAAAATAAAAAATGATGATACGATCAAAGTCATAACTCCAGGAATGGCCTATGGAAGTGGAATTGATGAAATCTTAAGTTTATACCCAAAGAATTTTATCGATGTCGGGATTGCTGAAGAAAATGCGATTACTCTTGCGGCATCCCTTGCGACTAATAACTTAAAACCTGTCGTTTTTCTTTATTCAACTTTCTTAAGTAGAGCATATGATGAACTACTTATCGATGTCGCAAGACTAAAGAAGCATGTCGTAATCTGTTTAGACCGTAGTGGCATTGTCAGTGGTGATGGTCCTACACATCAAGGAATCTTTGATGTTGCATATCTTTCTAGTATTCCTTATTTATCAATTATGGCTCCAAGAAATACTATGGAGGCCACTAAACTACTAGAGTTTGCTTTAGAAAGTGAAGGAACTTTTGTTATCCGCTATCCTAAAGATGCTGTTACAACAGAGTCATCATTGGAAGTTGAAAAGGGAAAATGGGAAATTTTAAAGAATAGTAATAACCAAAAATACATTATTTCCTATGGCCCTAATCTTGATTTACTAGGAGAAAAACTTAAAAATAGTGATATTGGTTTAATTAATGCATGTTTTATTAAACCATTTGATCAAGAGTTAATCTTAAAACTTGTAAAAGGAGAAAACACCTTATACTTTTATGAAGAAGTCATAGCGAATAACTCTTTAGGTAGTCAAGTTTTAACCTTCTTAAATAATGCTTATATAAATAAGGAAATACCAATGTATAAACTACATATTAAGACTTTACCTAATTCATACTTAGAAATTGGCTCTAAGAATGAACTTGTTAAAGCTTATAACTTAGAAATAGATGAATTTATCAAAAAAGTAGAGGAGGATTAAGATGATCTCCGAATTAAAAGTACAAAATTTTGCGATTATAGATAACTTAAATGTGGAATTTAAAAAAGGCTTTACTGCTTTAACCGGTGAAACGGGAGCTGGAAAATCCTTAATCATTGATGCCATTGGTCTTTTACTTGGTAACCGATCCCAAACATCGATGATTAGAAATGGGGAAACCAAAGCCGTTGTTGAAGGAGTCTTTGAAGAAGTAAGTGACTATACTAAACAAGTATTAGATGAACTTCAAATTGAATTACTCGATGGTGATGTTGTTGTTATCAAAAGAGAACTATCTCAAAGTGGTAAGAACCTAATCAGGGTAAATGGAGAAATCATAACTTTAAACCAACTTGAGCTTCTCGCAAGTACTCTTGGTGATATCCATACCCAAAATGAAACTCATAAGTTATTTAATCCCCATAATTATTTAACTTTCATTAATAATGAAAAAATTACAACTATTTTAGCTGATTACCAAGAACTAAGGGGTAAATATTTAGAAGCTTTAAAGGCATACAATGAGATAATTAACTTATCAAAGACTGATGCGACTAACCTTGAGTATTGGGAATTCCAGTACAAGGAATTAGAAAAAGCCTCATTAAGTGTTAATGAGGAAAATGCTTTAGAAGAAGAACTTAGTTTTTTAAATAATTATGAAAATATTTTCAAATATTTAACACAAATAAATGATGACTTTCAAGAGAATAATATCTTAGAAAACTTATATGACACCATTTTTAATGTTCAAAAATTAGGTGAACTTCAACCTGAATTTAAAAATGATAGTGAGATGTTAAATGATGCTTATTATTCCCTTGAAGATTTCTTTAAAAAAGTTAAAACCAAAATTCAAAATCTTGATTATGATGAAAATCGCTTAAATGAAATCAATGAAAGATTAAGTTTCTTAAATACTTTAAAACATAAGTATCATAAATCAATTGGCGAACTTATCAATTATAAGAATGAACTAAAACAAAAAATCGATAGTTTTGAACAAATTGATGATGCGATAAATGATGCTAAAAGTAAAGTCATTAAATGTTTTGAAGAATTAAAAGCCTGTGGAATCAAACTAACGAAAGAACGAAAAGCTTCCGCGAAAATTCTTGAAAAGAATGTCCTTCAAACCTTACTTGACTTAATGCTTCCAAAAGTAGATTTAGAAATGGAATTTAACAAATATGATTTACTTGATCCATTTAATCCAATTATCTTCAAAAATGATGGCTTAGATGATGTTGATATTAAGATATCCTTTAATGTCGGTGAACCTAAGAAGTCGTTATCGAAGGTTGCATCAGGTGGTGAAATGTCAAGAATCATGCTTGCTTTAAAAGTTCATACCCTTAAGACTTTAAAACTATCAACAGTTATTTTTGATGAAATTGATAGTGGTGTATCGGGAAGTGTCGCTGGTAAAGTTGGGGAAAAACTAAAAGAAATTAGTAAAGACATTCAAGTCTTAACAATCACGCATTTACCAATTGTGGCATCAATGGCGGATAATCAATATAATATCTATAAAGTATTTAGTGAGAATTCAACATCAACTAAGATTGAATTATTAGATGTTGAAAATCGTGTCAAAATGCTTGCGGGAATGATTACACCAGGAAATAATAATGAAAAAGCGATTGATCTTGCAAAAGCAATGTTAAAATCAAATAATCCAAATATTGAAATATAAACAAAAAAGTGGTAGATAAATTGACATTTATCTACGCTTTTTATTTTGTTTTTTCTGCAAATAATATAATGAAAGGAGGTGTAATTTTGAAAAAAATATCAAAAATATTAATATTTTTAATCCTATTTAGTACCATCTTTCTATCATTATCCATTAATCCAAAGGCAACAAGCGACAAAAGTAAAAAAGTTTTACTTGGTGGTGACACCATTGGTTTAAAACTTAATACAGGAGTTTATGTAGTTGGCAAATATCTGGTTTCTACATCCGTTCGTAAAGAAAGTCCATGGCGAAACAGTGATATTGAAGAAGGCGATAAAATCATAGCTTATGATGGCCAATTAATTAATACCAATAAAGACTTACAAACAATGTTAAAAAATGAAACCAAAGATGAAATAACCTTAAAGTTAGAACGTGATAAAAAAGAGATAAACACTAAAATTAATGTTGTGACCACCAAAACAAACGATAAATCCTTAGGATTATATATTAAAGATAAGCTAATTGGGATTGGTACACTTACATTCATTGATACCGAAAAAAATGCTTTCGCAACCCTCGGTCATGGAATTTACGATGAATATGTAAAAATGGGAAAAGTAAATGGAACCTTAAGTCATTCGGTTATTAATAGCATTAAAAAATCAACTGTCGGGGTAGCTGGGGAAAAAAGAGCATCCCTTGTTGATGATAATTTAGGAATCATTGCTCAAAACAAAAGTAGTGGTGTTTATGGAAAACTAACTACTAGAAGCTTCACCAATAAAAGATCAATCTCTACCGCGACCCAACAAGAAGTAAAAATTGGACCAGCTGAGATTTATACGGTTGTAAGTGGAAACAAAATTGAAAAATTTAGTATCAACATTACCGAAATCCACCTACAAAACTCAAGTAATGTCAAAGGCTTAAAATATGAAATCACCGACTCAAAGCTTCTTGACAAAACCGGAGGGATTGTTCAAGGTATGAGTGGAAGCCCAATCGTTCAAAATGATAAGTTAGTTGGAGCAGTATCTCATGTTATTATTGATAATCCTAAATGTGGTTATGGGGTTCATATTGAATGGATGATTAATGATATTAATACCTTATAATCTTATTATTATCAATGATTAACATTTTATTCCTATTATTCGACAAATATGAGAGTAAAAACGTTATTTTTAAGCAATTTCATCAAAAAAACCATCAAAAAGTGTTAAACCCTTCAACATCTTTCCCAATATTCAGCGTATAAATTGCAAGAGCGAGTATTTTTTGATAAAATATTATTGCGAAGGGGGATATTTATACATGCGCAAAATTAAATTATTAATTGCTGAAGACTCTGGTGAAAAGGAGGATGGCTTAGCCAGTTACTTTGAAAAGTCACCTGAGGCGAACGTAGTGGGGATTTGTTCGTCATCAGCAACTTTATTCAATGTCTTAAAAGTTACCGACATTGATGTCTTGTTAATTGATTTATTTACACAAAATTTTGATGGTCTAAAATTTCTAGAAGAACTAAGAGAAAATCCGGAGGCGTATCACCAACCAAGAAGAATTATCGCTGTAACTCAATTTATGAGTGGATTCGTTAATTCTAAGATGAACAGCCTTTCGGTTGATTATGTTGTTTTAAAACCGGTTAATTATGATAATTTACTTCAAATAATCATTGGGATGTTAGATGATGATGGGGAAAGACGAAGAAAAGATGATAATGAAACCGATGATAATCCAGATTTAGATAGTGAAATTACCGAAATCTTACATGAAGTTGGAGTTCCAGCTCATATTAAAGGATATCTATATTTAAGAGAAGCCATTATTATGGTTTACAATAATGTTGATATTCTAGGTAATATCACAAAAATATTATATCCAGAGATCGCTGAACTTTATTGTACTACCTCATCAAGAGTTGAAAGAGCAATCAGACATGCAATTGAAATTGCTTGGGTAAGAGGCAATGTCGATGCTATCAGTGATATCTTTAGTTACACTATTAGCTACAACAAATCAAAACCAACTAATTCGGAATTTATTGCGATGATATCTGATAAACTAAGATTACAACATCGTCGTATGAAGAAATTAAAGTATGTAGCTTAAAACCATGTTCATAGTTTTCTAAAACAAACATTAACTTAATTTGAAAGAACATGTTAAAAAAATAAAAAAGGCTAAACAGCCTTTTTTTTGCAAAAATATTTAAAAAACGTTATAATATGAAAGTATTATGCAGCTTCAATTAAAACAGCGATTAAACTTGCTATTACAGCAGCGATCATCGCAAATGCTAATACTGCAATAATAATTTTACCAAATACAGTTTTTGAAGGAGCTTTTGTAATAACTACTTCAGTCATTCCATCTGCACGTTCATTAAATGTAATTGTTTTTTGTTTCTTCTTTGGTTGATTTTGATTATTTTTAGCCATATTCCTACTCCTTAAGATTATTATTTTATTAACTTGGCTATATTATAACATATTTTTTAAAAAAAAGGGGCGTGTAAGCATTAAAAAAAATAGAATTATTTTCCATATTGATATGAATTGTTTTTTTGCGAGCTGTGAGATAGCCCAAAATCCGGATTTAAAGGGGAAAAAACTCGCAGTTGGACGCTTTGAAGATGGTCATAAGGGTATTGTTCTTGCTTGTAGCTATGAGGCTAAAGCTTATGGGATTACTGCCGCAATGCCTTTTACGGAAGCCCTTAGAAGATGTCCAGATTTAGTTATTGTTGATCCCCATATGGGGCTTTACAATGATTACTCAAGAAAGTTCTTTGATTATTTTTTAAGTATTACCCCACTTGTTGAGCCTGGTAGTATTGATGAGGCTTATCTTGATGTTACAGATGTTTGTGCTCCCTCATTAATCGTGGATCTTGCTCATGATATCCAAAATGATATTTTAAATATGTTTAATCTTCCATGTAGTATTGGGATTGCTCCTAATAAGTTTTTAGCGAAGATGGCATCAGATATGAAGAAACCTTTAGGAATAACGGTTCTTCGTAAAAGAGAGATTGATAAATTACTTTGGCCCTTACCTATTTCTGATATGTTTGGCGTCGGCAAGAACTCAAGAGATAGCTTTGTGGCTTTAGGAATCAAGACCATTGGGGATCTTGCTAACTACAAGGATTTAAGATTACTAAGAGATGTCCTTGGCCCAAGCAGTGCTGAGGCTCTATACCGAAGAGCAAATGGTGAAGGTTCCAATGAAGTAGATGTAAGTCGTTTTAATGAGGTTAGTTCCATCAGTACCTCACAAACCTTAGATCGTGATGAATATGATGAAGAAAAGATGTTACTACATATTCATTTACTTTCAAACTCTGTTTCCAAAAGATTAGAACAAGCAGGTGTTAAGGCTTATACTTTTACATTACAAATTAAATATTTTAACTTTCGTCAAGTTTCAAGAAGTAAGACACTACATGAAGCAACTAATGATGCGAATGTCATGTTTAGACTAATGAAAGAATTATTTGATGACCTCTATGAAGAAGGAATCCCCGTTCGTTTATTTGGAGTTGGTGCTTCTAAATTTACGAAATATGAAGAAGAAGTAAGACAACTATCTTTATTTGATAATCTTGATCAAGAACAAAAAGATCATAATATCGCTTTACTCCTTTCTTCCATAAATAAAACGGTTGGTACTAATATTATCAAAAAAGGGGTTAAAAATAATAGTGAATCAGAATCACATAGTTTAGAAAATCGCTTTGTAAAACACAATAGATGATAATTTGTTTCAATCTTATTGCAATTTACTTTGTAATTTGGTATAATAAATGAAGATATAAATGTTTTTTGTTAGACGTGGCCTGACAAACCACTAGAAAAACCGTGAGAATCGCGTTAAGACAAATTAAGAGTGGAAAATCCAAACTAAGGTGGTACCGCGCTTTATGGTTCTATGAAGCGTCCTTAGGTGTTTTTTCTATTTTTTTATTTTTAGGAGGTATTTTTAATGAAAGTAACAAGAATGAAAGGAACCTTAGATTATTTTGATGATAGTGCTTTAAAATATCAATATCTTGAAGATGTCGCAAAATCAGTTTGTAAACGCTTTGGCTTTGGTTTAGTGATTACCCCAATGTTTGAAGCAACAGAACTATTTACTCGTGGGGTTGGTGAAGGTAGTGATATTGTAAATAAAGAAATGTACACTTTCCTTGATAAGGGGGAACGTTCAATTACCCTAAGACCTGAAGGAACCGCCTCAGTAACTAGATGTTATGTAGAAAATAAACTATATGCGACACCAGGATTAAAAAAATATTATTACTTTGGTCCAATGTTTAGATATGAACGACCTCAAGCTGGAAGATATCGTCAATTTACTCAATTTGGGGTAGAAGCATTAGGTACTGGTAGTAGCTACTTGGATGCGGAAATCATTAACTTTGCATCAGAATACTTAAAACAAATTGGTCTTACAAAAATAAAAGTATTAATTAATAATATTGGTAGTAAAGAATCACGTGTATCATATTGTGAAGCTTTAAAGAATCATTTTAGAGATCATCTTGATGAAATGTGTGATGACTGTAAGGTTCGTTTTGAAAAGAATCCTTTAAGAATGCTTGATTGTAAAGTAGATAAAGATAATCCAATAATTACAACTGCTCCTAAAATTTTTGATTACTTATCAAATGAAGATCAAAAATACTTCATGGATATTTGTAATATCTTAACATCACTTAACATTAAATATGAAGTAAGTGATCGTTTAGTTCGTGGTCTTGACTACTATACAAATGTCGTTTTTGAGTTTGTTTATGATGATGAATCATCTCCAATTAATGGTTTAACCGTTCTTGCGGGGGGACGTTACAATGGTTTATCAAGAGAACTTGGTGGACCTGATACTGAAGCTATCGGCTTTGCTTGTGGAGTTGAACGTTTAATCCTTGCTCTTGATGAAATTGGAAAATTTGATAATCTTAACAAAGATGCTTTATTCCAAGTAATCACTATTGGTGAAGAAAACAAAGTTGAAGGTATCAAAATAGCTAATCTTTTACGTGAAACCGGAGCTTATGTAGAAATTGATTACAATAACCATAACTTAAAACCTCAATTTAAGCTTGCTGAAAGATGCCATGCGAAGTATTTAATCATCATGGGTGAAGAAGAAGTAAAAACAAAACAATATAAAGTTAAAAATACAATTGATAATACAGAAGTAACATTACCAATTGAAGAAATAATAAAATTAAAATAGAAGGTGAAAACATGATAAGAACTATTAATAATAATGCATTAAGATTAAGTAATGTTGGTGAACATCATACTCTAGTTGGTTGGTGTAGTAAAAAAAGAAATCTTGGCGGTTTACTTTTCATTGATTTAAGAGACCGTTATGGTATTACCCAACTTGTAGTATCTCCTGATTCGCCAATTTATGAACTCGCAAGTACTGTTCGTAATGAATATGTTTTAAAGGCTACTGGTGAAGTAATTGAAAGAAGTAGTAAAAATGCTAATCTTCCTACTGGTGAAATTGAATTAAAGGTTGAAGAACTAGAAATCTTAAGTACAGCTGAACAACCACCATTCCCAATTCAAGATGAAATTGATGCTCTTGAAGATTTAAGAATGAAATATCGTTACCTTGACTTAAGAAGACCTTGCATGCAAAGTAATTTTATCTTACGTCATAAAGCCGCAATGTCAATTCGTAACTACTTTGATGCTCTTGACTTTATTGAGATTGAAACTCCATTCTTAGGTAAGTCTACTCCTGAGGGTGCTCGTGACTTCCTAGTTCCATCTCGTATTCATCATGGTTCATTCTATGCCCTACCACAATCTCCACAAATGTATAAACAATTGCTAATGGTTGCAGGATTTGAAAGATACTTCCAAATCGTTAAATGCTTTAGAGATGAAGACTTAAGAGCTGACCGTCAACTTGAATTTACTCAAGTGGATGTTGAGATGAGTTTTGTTGATGAAGAAGATATTTACCAATTAGTTGAAGGATTATTAAAGAAAGTATGGAAAGATGTTTTAAATATGGACATCGTTACGCCATTTATTCGTCTTCCTTATGATATTTGTATGAATAAATATGGAAGTGATAAACCTGATACAAGATTTGAAATGTATCTAACTGACTTTGATGATTGGGCAAAGACGGTTGACAGTGCTATCTTCCATCAAGCCATTGAACAAAATATGCGTATTAAAGGTATTATCGCTGAAGGTTGTGCAACTCACTACTCACGTAAAGAGATTGACCGTTTAACAGAATTCGCTAAAAAATATCATGCTAAAGGCTTAATCTGGTTAAAGTATGAAAATGGTACAATCAGTGGTTCAATCGCAAAACATTTAAGTGAAGAAAATAAAGAAGAATTAATTAAAAAATATAACTTAAAAGAAAATGATTTAGTATTACTTGTATGTGATACCCTTGAAAATTGTAACTTTGCGTTAGGTGGTCTTCGTACACTAATTGCTCATGAACAAAACATGATTGATGAATCTAAGTTTAATTTCTTATGGGTTGTTGATTGGCCATTATTTGAATATAGTGAAGAAGAACATCGTTATGTAGCAGCTCACCATCCATTTACATCTCCAAAGAATGGTGATGAAGATCGTTTATTAACTGATCCTGCAAATTGTAAGGCTAAAGCATACGATATCGTTTTAAATGGTTATGAACTTGGTGGTGGAAGTATCCGTATTCATAATCAAGACATTCAACAAAAGATGTTTAAAGCCATTGGCCTTTCTGATGAAGAAGTCCAAAGACAATTCTCATTCTTTGTTAATGGTCTAAAGTATGGTACACCTCCTCATGGTGGTCTTGCGATTGGATTTGACCGTTTAGTTATGTTACTTACTCATAACAATAACTTACGTGAAGTCATCGCTTTCCCTAAAGCCGCAAGTGCTAAGTGCTTAATGAGTGATGCTCCTACTCCAGTTGATGATAAACAACTAAATGAACTTGGAATTATCGTTAAAGATAAAGAATAAAAGAATAAAAGAGGAAGGAATAATTATGAAAAACAATAATCATATTTCATGGGATGTGTATTTCATGGGAGTTGCTAAACTTTCGGCTTTAAGAAGTAAGGATCCAAACACTAAAGTTGGTGCCTGCATTGTCAATGAGAAAAAACGAATCGTTGGTATCGGCTATAATGGACTTCCTTATGGCTGTGATGATAATCTCTACCCATGGGATCGTGAAGGGGATTTTCTAAATACTAAGTATCCATATGTTGTACATGCGGAACCTAATGCTATTTTAAATAGCACTAACAAACTTGATAATGCGACAATCTATGTTACTTTATTTCCATGTCATGAATGTGCCAAACTAATTATTCAAAGTGGAATCAAAGAAGTAGTTTATTTATCAGATAAATATGAAGGCACTGACTCTAATGTAGCTTCTAAAAAAATGTTTGAATCTGCTGGAGTTAAATGTCGTCAAATGGAAAATTTCAATTTAGAGGTAAGCTGTTGTGAAGAAGTTCTTAAGTAAACATAAATATTTACTTTTTGTACTTTCCATTCCTTATGTCTTAATCTTAGTATTAGCGATTGTTCATGTTGACTATGATGTGACAACCCCTGCTACCATCGATTCAATTGAAAATGTCATTGAAGTAGAAAATGAAACCAACCTTACAGGTTCAATTAATGTCGTTTCCGTATTCTCCTATGAACGTGTGAGCCTTCTGGGATTTTTAGTTGGTTCAACTAATCCGTATGCGGAAGTATCTAAATCTGTGGAATATACCGATATTGATTATAACTCATTATATCTTGGGGGAACCTACCAAAAAAGAGTAAGTCTTTATAATTCCGTAATTGCGGGATATAAACAAGCAGGATATAATCTTAATTATGATTTCTATGGCTATATTGTTCATAATAAAACAACATATGTTGATAAAGATTTAACTGTTGGTGATATGATTACTCATATTAATGGGGAAGCTTTAACTAATGATGTTGATGTTTCAACACTTATAAATAAGTATGCTGATAATCTTCCTACTTTAACCTTCACAATTATTAAAAACTTTGGAACCGACAAAGAAAAAACTGGTGATTATGAAATCACAGCCAAAGTAATTGAAAAAGAAGGTAAGAAGTACTATAGTTTTGGATTTAGTGTTTACCCTTACAATGTACCACGCATAACTGAGGGGACGCCATCATTTACTATCAAGTTTAATAATGTTAATAGCTTAGGTCCAAGTGGAGGATTACTTCAATCATTTTATGTGTATGAAAAACTAACCGGAGCAAAACTTTCGAAAAACTTAAAGATTGCAGGTACAGGAACTGTTGATATTAACGGAAATGCTGGCCCTATTGGTGGTATTGGTCAAAAGATTTTTACTTCCGAATTAAGTGGTGTAGATATTTTCTTTATTCCTGTTTCTAGTCCTAACTATATGAATGATGATACTGAAACTAACTACATAGAGGCCAAAAAGGCTTATGACAGCTTAAAGAATCCTCATATGAAGATTGTTCCCGTTTGGTCATTAGAAGAAATTGTACGTTATCTTAAAGAATATCAAGGGGTAGAATAATGAAAAAGTTAGCTAAAAAAATCAAAGAAACTAAAATGGCTTTAAAAAAGATTGACACAAATGAAATAGAAAAAAAAGCAATGAATAAAGCTTCAATATTTGCGGCTTTAATCGTGGTAGTTGCGTTAATTCCTTTCATTTTAATCTTCCTTGAATTCTTTAAACAATATTCCATTATAACCCCAATGTTTTATGTTTTAATTATCTTAGTTTTTATTCTATCAATGTTAATTATTCCTTTTTTCAATATCATCTATTTTGATATTTTAAAGAATTACACAGAAAGAGAAGAAATACAACAACTTGAATTACGTTATGTTTTTCTTGTAGAACTAACTAATCCTTTATATTTGGTATTTAGCTTTATGTTAGTTTTATTGATTGTTTTCTTGGTTAAATAAAATGAAATTTAAGTTTGAAAAGAAGAATTTAAAAAACATCTTAATATCACTAGGAATATGTGTTGCTCTTATTATCATTGACCAAATCACAAAAGTAATCGCTGTAAAAAACTTATCAGTTCATAATCATATCCCTTTTATAAAAGGAATCATTGAATTTAATTTAAGTTATAACACTGGATTTGCGTTTGGCCTTGGTGATGGCTATCAATGGCTATGGGCAATAGTTAGTATTATTGGTTGCTTTATAATCATTTATTTCATGCAGAATGTTGATTTTAAGAAAAACATCGTCTACACTATTTCCCTTATCTTAATCTTTTCTGGTACTTTTGGAAATATGATTGACCGTATTTTTAGTAGTAAAGGGGTAATAGACTTCATTGATCCGATCTTTATGGATTTCGCAATCTTTAATGTTGCGGACTCATACATTACCATCGGAGCTATCCTTCTTGCGGTATACATCTTATTTATTTATAAAGATCCCGAAGAAACTAAGATTGAACCAACAAATGAAATTGAAGAAACTACAACCAACAATGATGAAGGAGGTACCAACAATGAATAAAGAAGAATTTGTGGTAAATTTACCAGAAGAACTAACCGAAATAAGAATTGATAAGTATCTACCTGATTGCTTTTCAGAAATGACAAGAAGTGAACTTAAAAAATACTTTGACAAGGAACTTGTAAAAGTCAATGGTAAAATTGTAAAACCAAGTTACAAAATCGTAAATGGTGACTATATTGAAGTTGAAGAATACATTGATGATCTATCAAATATAGCTCCAGAAAACATTCCTCTTGATATCGTTTATGAAGATGATGACTTACTAGTTATCAATAAACCATCAGGAATGGTCGTACATCCAGCTCCTGGACATACATCAGGTACCCTTGTTAATGCCTTAATGTATCACTATCAAACTTTGTCTACGATCAATGGAGAAAATAGAGCCGGTATCGTTCACCGTATCGACAAAGATACATCTGGACTTTTAGTTGTTTGTAAAACCAACTTTGCTCATCGTGCAATCAGTGAACAACTAAAAACTAAAGAGTGTAAAAGAACTTACTTTGCGATTGTCACTGGTTCCATCAGCCATAACCTTGGTAAAATCGATGCTCCAATTGGTAGAGACCCTGATAACCGTCAAAAGATGGCTGTGGTCACAAATGGTAAACCTGCAGTTACTCACTTTAAGGTAATTGATCGCTTCCGTAACTTTACCCTTCTAGAACTTCAACTAGAAACTGGTAGAACTCATCAAATTCGTGTACACATGGCTTATATCAATCATCCGGTAGTTGGTGACCCTCTATATGGGGTAAAAAAACAAGTAGAACCATTTGGTCAATATCTTCATGCGAAGAAGATTGGTTTCATCCATCCTCGCACTAAAGAATATATGGAATTTGAAGTAGATTTACCAAAAGAGTTTAAAGATAAAATTGAAGAACTAAAAGAAATGGAATAGTTAAAGTATAAACAATGAATAAAATAGTACTAGTTATTTACCAAAATAACTAGTATTTTTTTATTATTTAAAAAAATTTAAAAAATTTTTCATTTTACCTGCAACTAGTTGCAGGTATTTTTCATCTAAAACCATGAAAAACTCATTTGCATTTTAAACAATGTTAATGAAATATAGTAAAAACATAAAAATTAACTTCAAAATTTAAATAAAAAATTGAAAAATTGTTTATTTTCACCTGCAACTAGTTGCCTTTGTTTTTTAAAAACTTTAGTGTATAATGCTCCTGTAAATTAATTTACTAAAAAAAGTGGCGTAGCTAACCACAACAAAAAAATAATTAATTAAAAGGAGAAAATTAAAAATGAATAAATTAACAAACAGAAAAGCAGAAACAATTAATCAAAAAATACTTGATGTATTAAGTGTTGAAAGAAACAACCTTGGAGAACTAAAGACATTAAAAGTCAAAGTTTCAAGAAATGATGGTACAGTGATAAGTGAAGGTACTGCCCTTGATGAAAAATCACTTACTTCAAGTATCCAAACCTTAATTAATCTATACCATGAAAGTGATGAGTATAAAGTAAATTATGACTATGATGATTTAATTATGGATAATACAAAAATAGCTGACTTTACTTTACCTTTAAAAGGATATGCCTTTTCAAATATAGATTGGGAAATTGTTGAAGGAACAGGTATTGAAATTAATGGAGATCAAGCAATCGTTACCAGAACTTATAATGAGCAAACCTCAAAATTAAGAGCCACAATTACCTCAAATAATGTTTCAAGAACAAAAGACTTTACGATATCGATTCCAAAACTTAAGATGACTACTCTTGAAAGATTAGAACAAGATGCAAACTTGATTATTTTACCTAAAAGAACAAATAGTGATTTAACACTCCCTCAAATTGGGAAGATTAATAAATCAAATATTACATGGGTTTTAAGAACAAGCGAATTAGGTATTGCAATCTTATTTAATGGCTATACCTTAAAAGTAACAAGACCCGAAGATAACACTACCGTTACTCTTGTTGCACGACTTTCCTTAGAAAACACAAGTCTTGAAAAGTCCTTTGATATAATCATTGAAGGTACTAACACTCGCTTTAGTCCATTAAACTATACTACAAGCATGGTTCAAATTAAAGGAGAATTAAATCAGAAAACCTTTAATGTTACATCAAGTAATTCAAATGGTCTATATCTTACAAAAGAAACGGAATTTAGTGATGAATTAGATATTAGATTTAAAAATAATGGTTCAAC
>CAKPAZ010000005.1 GCA_934133195.1 uncultured Bacilli bacterium
TTCAATAAAAGTATATCATAAATTAGTTATAATTAAAATCAGATAGAAATCTCTGATTAAATTATATACGAATTTAAAAAAGAGGTAAATTCTATGAATTCTATAGCAAAACTAATCAAATCTAAAACAATATCATTTAATGAAATGATGATACGTTATTATAAAAAACTTGGACTAAATGAAGTTGAAACAATGGTTTTAATGCATCTATATATGCAACAAGAAGACTCATCAGTGCTATCCGTTGGTGACATAAAGGATAACGTATCAATTTCTGAAAACGAACTTTCAAACTTAATTGTTAATTTAATTCAAAAAGGTTTTATTGAATTGTTAATTGATGATACTGGAAAAGAGACATATAATTTAAATCCAGTTGTTGAAAAATTAGGAAATATCATTGAAGGTAATTCAGAAAATGAAAACAATAATGTTGGCGACGTTCAAGAAATTACAAGTTATATTGAAACTTCTTTTGGAAGAGTGTTAAACAATAATGATCTTAAACTGGTAAATGAATGGATTAACCAAGGATATAGTGTAGAAGAAATTAAAGAGGCAGTCATATTAAGCCTAAGAGCAAAAAAGACACATCTTAAATATGTTGATGCTATTCTATCAAATCATCATCGAGAAAGAGAAAAAGTAACAGTTGTTGATGAAGAGATGAAACAATTGTTAGATACAGTTTATGTCAAACGAAGATAATGTCTATAAAATATTAGAAATAATTCATCAGATGTTCCCTAATGCTCATTGTGAATTAAACTATCATAATGTTTATGAACTAACTGTCGCGGTAATGTTGAGTGCACAAACAACGGATAAAGCTGTGAATGAAGTAACAGTGAATTTATTTAAACATTATCCTACCATTCAATTATTAGCAAATGCGAAAGTAAGCGATGTAGAACAAGACATTAGAAGAATAGGTTTATATCACAATAAAGCAATTAATATTATAAAAATGGCTCAAGAAGTAGTTGAAAAATATAAAGGAGAAATTCCAAACAACTTTGATGACTTAATCAAACTTCCTGGTATAGGTCAAAAGACTGCCAACGTAATCTTAGTAGAATATTTTAAAATACCACGTTTTCCAGTAGATACTCATGTTGATAGAGTATGTAAGAGACTTGGCTTTGTTGAAAGTGACAAGAATGTTCGCGATGTAGAAGATAAAATGATGTCCCTTATTAATAAAGAAGATTATCATTTAGCCCATCATTTATTTTTATTTTTAGGAAGATATCACTGCTTAAGCAGAAATCCTAAATGTGAAAATTGCCCGTTAATACAATATTGTACTTACATGACAAAAAAACCCTAATTTTTCATATTATTTATGATATGATAATTAGGGGTTTTTTTATGAAAGTTAAATTATTTGATGAATCACATGAACATGATTTAGAAATTGTTGTAAATGAATTTTTAAACGATAATGATATTAAGGTAATCGATATAAAATATCAAGTAGCAACATTATATGATGGTAGAAGTCAAATATATTGTTTCTCTTGTATGATTATTTACGAAGATATTGTTTAATTAATTCATAATCAGGATCAATATAAATAGTTTTTTGATTAGTATATGTAACATGATATCCTTTAGTACCCGGAATTTTTTTAATATATTGTACTTTTGTATAATCAATTGGAACAGTACTAGACTTAGAATATTTTGAGTAGTATCCAGCAATGCTTGCTGCAAGTCTTATTACTTGTTCACTTAATACAAATGAAGGATTGTTGTTAGGAACACTTACTACTACATGAGCACCACTTCCATCTTTTACATGGAACCAGTAATCATTGTTTCTCGCAAGTTTATTAGTTAAGTAATCATTTTGAATATTGTTCTTACCAACATAGATTGTAACATCTTCAAAATTAAAGTGTTGAATGGATATTTTATTATTTTTCCTTGAAGATATCTTTTTAGCCTTACTCTTGTATTGCTCAGAATTTTTAATTAAATCTAATTTAATTTCATCTAATTCACTTGCGGTCGCAAACTCAAGCATAGATAAAATATCATTTAAATATCTAATTTCTTCTTTAGTTTTATTTATCTGATTGTTTACTTCAATTAAAGCGTTACTTGCTTTTTTTCCTTTATTAAAGATTTGCTTTAGATTTTTAGAAGCATCTAACATAGGATTTAAATCAATAGTAACTTCTTCATTATTATGGATAAAGTCAACAACCGTAATGCTATCCATCCCTTTTTTAACCATATATAAATTTGCTTGAAGTAAGATTCCTAAATCTTTATATTTTAAGTTTTCTTCAGCTTTATTTAGGTCATCTATTAAATTTGTTAGTTTTGTGTTTTGATGTGTAATAAGTCTTTTTACCTGTTTGATTAAATCCATGTTTGTATAATTAATAGTTTGTTTACAAACATTATAGAAATGATCAAGCATTTCAGACAAAGTATTAAAAGTAATTATTTCATTGTTATTAAAAGATTGAAGAATGAAACAATAAAAATCTTGTTTCTTTTCTTTAGTATATATATTTGGAACTACTGGATTACTTAAAAAGTCTTTTACATTTCCTTCATAATAATTAACAATCTCGTTTTGAATTCCTTTAGCAATCCCTTGATAACTAGAAACAGGATAATTAAATTCACTGTCAAATGGATTTAGTAAATCACTTTGTACGGGAAATACATAAGTTGCTTTAGGAATAATATAGCGATTATTACTTTCAGTTGGAGGAACTCTACGAATAGAATCAATGATTTTATTATCTTCATTAATTAATATTACATTGCTATTTCTTCCCATAATTTCAACAACTAATCGATAATCGGCATTATCTCCCATTTCGTTATAAGTATTAATTGTGAAAATAATTAATCTATCATTTTGATATTGTGCAATGTTAGTAATAATTCCTCTTTCAATGTATTTTCTCAAAATCATACAAAAGTTTCCAGGAACTTGTGGGTTTTCAAATGATTGTTTAGTAAGATAAATTCTGGATGAGTCAAGAGATGCAGATATCAATAATTGAAATGTCTGGTTAGAATTTCTAAGCTGTAATAAAATTTCTAATGGATTTGGTTGGTAGATTTTATTAATTTTAGATTTTAAAATTGTATTATTAAATTCATCAACCAAGTAATGAATAAATATTCCATCCATACTCATTTTCATCAACCTCCTTAGTAATATTATTATACACCATTTCTAGTAAAAATTAATAAAATAGAATAAAAAAGTTGAATTAATAACTAAATAGTGATAAAATATATAAAATGTGTTATTTGAGAGGTCCATATGAAACTTGACAAAAAGGGATTATTAATTGTTATTTCTGGCCCATCAGGTGTAGGAAAAGGCACCGTAAGAAAAGCTCTATTTGAAAGAGAAGGCCAAGATTTAGTATATTCCATATCTATGACTACGCGTACTCCAAGAAATGGTGAACAAGATGGTATTGATTATTATTTTGTATCACATGATGAATTTGAACACCAAATAGAAAAAGGAAATTTATTAGAATACGCTAAGTTTGTTGGCAACTACTATGGTACTCCATATGATAAAGTAGAAGAACAATTAAATCAAGGACATGAGGTTGTACTTGAAATTGATGTTCAAGGGGCAATGCAAGTAAAAGCCAAAAAACCAGAAGCGGTATTTATATTTATTGCTCCACCATCATTTAAAGCATTAGAAGATCGCTTAAGACGAAGAGGAACAGAAACAGAAGAAGTTATTAAAGAACGTCTAATGAAAGCAGAAAGAGAAATCAACCAAGCTGCTGCATATGATTATATTGTTGTAAATGATGATGTTAATAATGCTGCTGATAGAGTTATGGCCATTATAAGAGCTGAACATGCTCGTTGTAGTCGTAGCCTAGAAGAATACTATAGATTAATGAAAGGAAATGAACGATATGAATAATGTAAAAATGAAAGAAAATGAAGGAATGAGATATCCATCAATTGACCAATTAACTCATAAATCAAATTCAAAATATAAATTAGTTATTGCTGTAGCAAAGCGAGCAGAAGAAATTGATGAAACTGGTAAATGTTATTTACCTCAAACAGTTAATGTAAAAAGCATAGGTATTGCTTTAGAAGAAATTGTTCAAGACAAAATAATTATTGAATAGGTGAAATATGGATAAGTTAATCAACCAATATTTAAAATTAAGAAAACAGCTTATCGCAATGAATTTTATTAATTATTTAATAAGTTGGGATAGTGAAACCGAGGCTCCTGTTGGTTGTTTTGAACTTAGATCTGAACAAGTAAGTACGTTATCAGAAATATCATACAAACTACTTATGAGTAAAAAAAGCAAAAAACTAATAGCTGACCTTTATGAAAATAGAGATCAGCTTTCTTTAATTTTAAAGAAAGAAATCACAGATCTATACAAAACACTAAGAAAAAAAGAACTAGTCCCTAAAAAAGAAATCATAGCTTATGAAACACTTTTATCAAAAGCATCAATCATCTGGACTAAAGCTAAATTAGAAAATAACTATGAATTATTTAAACCAACATTACAAAAAATAATTGAGTATAATAAGAAATATGTTAAGTATGTCGAAACTGAAGATCTAAAAGGATATGATGTTTTACTTGATGAATATGAAGAAGGTTCAAATACTAAGTTTTATGATGAATTTTTTGCTTTATTAAAACAAGAAATTGTTCCTCTTGTAAAGAAAATAAATACTGTTAAATTTCAATATAATGAATCATTTTTAAAGAACAAATATGATGTAACTAAACAAAGAATTTTTGCAGAATATTTAATGGATGTAATGAACTTTGATAAAACTAAAGGTTTAATGAAAGAAAGTGAGCATCCATTTACATCTGGTTTTGGTACAACTGATGTTAGAATTACTAATCATTATTATGAAGATTTATTAACATCAAGTATATTCTCAGTTATTCATGAAACAGGTCATGGTTTGTATGAACAAAATTGCAACCCTGAACTTGATAAAACATTGTTTGGCGGTGGTGCCTCAATGGCTATGCATGAATCACAATCACGCTTTTATGAAAATATTATTGGAAGAAAATATTCGTTTTGGGAAACCCATTATCCGGTACTACAAGAACTTTTTAAAGAAGAATTAAAAGATACAACTTTAGATGATTTCTACCATAATGTAAACAAAGTAGAGTGCTCACTAATTAGAACAGAAGCTGATGAATTAACATATTCACTTCATATAATGATTAGATATGAACTAGAAAAAGGACTAATTAATGGAACTATTTCAGTAGATGAATTGCCACAAAAATGGAATGAAATGTATGAAGAATACTTAGGAATTACTCCTCCAAATGACAGCCTTGGAGTATTACAAGACATTCATTGGGCAGGCGGATCATTCGGCTATTTCCCTACATATGCATTAGGTAGTGCTTATGCAGCACAGCTATATAATACAATGAAAAAAGAAATTAATGTTGATGAGATTATCAAGAGTAAAAACTTAAAAGAAATTAATGAATGGTTGAAAACTCACGTTCATTATTATGGAAAAACACTAACTCCTAAGGAAATAATCGTTAAATCAACAAAAGAAGAATTTAATCCAAAATACTATATTGAGTACTTAAAAGAAAAATATACGCGCATTTATAATTTGGATTAAGTATAAAATTATTATGTTTGAACATAATATAAATGCCACATCTTAATTCTTCTCTTTCTTCTTTCCCTTTACATTACCTATACCTAAGATGTGGTATGAAAAGTAACAACCTAAGATTTATAGAATTATATCTTTTGAAATTCTATAAATCTTTTCTTATATCTACTAGAAGAAAGGAAAAACATGAAAAGATTACTAACTATTCTATTAACTTTTTTTTCGTTAACGTTGATATCATGTAAAAACAATTTTAAACAAGAAACTTTAACTAAAGGAAATAATGAAGAAGTAGATGTCTACTTGTTATTAGGACAGTCAAATGCAAGCGGCTATACAAAATCTTCATATCTAAAAGAAAAATCATTAGATACCTACACTCTCGCAAGCAAAGGCTTTTCTAATGTCTACATTAATTCATGCGTTGAGGGAAGATTAAATACTAAAGGTTTTGTTAATGTTACACTGGGACAAGGAACTAACAAAAAATGCTTTGGGCCAGAAGTTGGCATAAGTATGGTTTTACAAGAAACATCAAAAAAGAGTATGATTATAAAATATTCATATGGAGGAACTAACCTTTATCATGATTGGAACATTAATGAAGATGATAATTTATTTTCTAAAATGATTTCATTTGTTAATGAATCATTAAACCATTTAAAGAAGAAAGGCTACTCTCCTAAAGTTGTAAGTGCTTTTTTTATGCAAGGTGAATCGGATGCTTTTGATCATGCTTCTGAATATGAGAATCATTTAACGCTGCTAATTGAAAATATTAGAAAAGAATATGGTGATATTTTCTTTGTTGATGCTTTGATCAGTGACAGCTCTGTTTGGAAAAATTATAAAATAATTAATGAGGCTAAAAAGAAAGTTGCTTTGCAATCAGATAAAAACTTATTAGTTGATACTCTTTCACATCAATTGTCATATCAAACAGAACCAACCGATAAAGTTGATTTATGTCATTATGATTCACTTGGAATGGTTGAGCTAGGAAAGTTATTTATTAATACATATTTAGAAACTCAAAGATAAGGCGTATGCTTTATCTTTTTTGGTATATAATAACAATTGGATAGCAAAAAATAGTAAAAATATATAACTAAACAAAGCATTAATTTTGACAAAACAAGGCTAAAAGAGTATAATATACGAGGTTAAGTTTTGACAATAGTCAAGACTAAATTTTATGCAGAATTGAACCGCATGGAACTGTGGTAATAACTGAAGTTTGCATAATGAATTTAAAGGAAAGGAGAACTATTATGCCTACAATTAATCAATTAGTTCGTACTGCTCGTGAAGACAAAGTTAGAAAGTCTAAATCACCACATTTAGGAATTGGTTACAATAGTTTAAAGAAAGTTGAAACTAAAGTATACAGTCCTCAAAAGAAAGGTGTTTGTACACGTGTTACTACTATGACACCTAAAAAACCAAACTCTGCTATTCGTAAGATGGCCCGTGTTCGTTTAAGCAATGGTATCGAAGTAACAGCATACATTCCAGGTGTTGGACACAAATTACAAGAACATAGCGTTGTTTTAATCCGTGGTGGACGTATTAAAGACTTACCAGGTGTTCGTTACCATATCATTAGAGGTACTATGGATACTACTGGTGTTGAAAATCGTAAACAAGCTCGTTCAAAATATGGCGCAAAACGCCCTAAAACTAAATAAGGTATGTATTTAAAATATTGATAGAATAGGAAAGGAGGAAATATCATGCCTCGTAAAGGACAGGTTCCAAAACGTAAAGTATTACCAGATCCAATTTATAATTCAGTGCTAGTAACAAGACTTGTAAATAGCATTATGTTGGATGGTAAAAAAGGTGTTGCTCAAGAAATTATCTATGGTGCATTTGAAAGAGTTGCAAAAGTAACTGGTCGTGACCCACTAGAAGTATATCAAGAAGCACTAAATAATATTATGCCACAATTAGAAGTTCGTTCTCGCCGTGTTGGTGGAGCTAACTACCAAGTACCAGTTGAAGTTAGAGAAGAAAGAAGATATACTCTAGGTTTAAGATGGTTAACAAATTATGCGCGTCTTCGTAATGAAAAAACTATGGAAGAACGTCTTGCAAAAGAAATCATGGATGCTGCAAATGGAGTTGGTGCATCAGTTAAGAAACGTGAAGATACTCACCGTATGGCTGAAGCTAATAAAGCATTTGCTCACTACCAATGGTAATTTTTAGGAGAAATTAAAATGGCTCGCGAAATATCATTACAAAATACCCGTAATATCGGAATCATGGCTCACATAGATGCTGGTAAAACAACATTTACTGAGAGAGTTTTATATCATACTGGCAAAATCCACAAAATAGGTGAAACACATGATGGTGCTGCAACTATGGACTGGATGGAACAAGAACAAGAAAGAGGAATAACAATTACATCAGCGGCAACTACAGCTTATTGGCATGGTCACCGTATTAATATCATTGACACCCCAGGGCATGTTGACTTTACCGTTGAGGTAAGTAGATCATTAAGGGTTCTCGATGGAGCGGTAACAGTTTTAGATGCACAAGCGGGCGTAGAGCCTCAAACAGAAACAGTTTGGCGTCAAGCAACTGATTATATGGTACCACGTCTTGTATTTGTTAACAAGATGGATAAAACTGGTGCAGACTTTAAATTTAGTTGTGAATCATTAGAAAAACGCTTAGGTGCTAATGCTCATGCTATTCAACTTCCAATCGGAGCTGAAAGTAATTTTAGAGGTATTATCGACCTAGTAACAATGAAAGCTTTCTTATATGATGAAAATCATGTTGATGAAGCTGGACATGAAATTGAAATTCCTGAAGAATTAAAGGAAGATGCTGAATTATATCGTGATGAATTAATTAATGCTGTTGCAGATTTTGATGAAGATTTGATGATGGCTTATCTTGATAATGAAGAAATCACAGTTGAAATGTTGAAAAAAGCAATTCGTACTGCGACACTATCTGTTCAATTCTTCCCAGTTTTATGTGGAACTGCATTTAAAAATAAAGGCGTTAAAAAAGTCTTAGATGCTGTAATCGATTATTTACCAGGACCTACAGATGTAGCCGCTATTAAAGGCCACGATCTTGATGGTAATGAAGTAATCGTTGATGCATCTGATGATGAACCATTTGCTGCATTAGCATTTAAAGTAATGACTGACCCATATGTAGGTAAGTTAACATTCTTTAGAGTTTATCGTGGTAAACTAGAATCAGGCTCTTATATATATAACGCAACAAAAGGCAAAAAAGAAAGAGTCGGTCGTATTCTTCTTATGCACGCTAATAATCGTACAGAAATTAAAGAAGTTTATGCCGGTGATATAGCAGCTGCTGTAGGTCTAAAAGACACAGTAACTGGAGATACAATGTGTGATGAAAAATTCCCTGTAATTCTTGAATCAATGGTTTTCCCAGAACCAGTTATCCACGTTGCCATTGAACCAAAAACAAAAGGTGACCAAGATAAAATGGGTGTTGCATTATTAAAACTTGCAGAAGAAGACCCAACTTTCAGAACATACACTGATCATGAAACTGGTCAAACAATTATTGCAGGTATGGGTGAATTACATCTAGACATTATCGTTGACCGTATGCGTCGTGAATTCAAAGTTGAATGTAACGTAGGTCAACCACAAGTTTCATATCGTGAAACTATTAAAAAATTCGGTAAAGTTCAAGGCAAGTTCGTACGTCAATCAGGTGGTCGTGGACAATATGGTGATTGCGTAGTTGAATTTGAACCTAACCCAGGTAAAGGCTTTGAATTTATTGATAAAACTGTTGGCGGTGTTGTTCCAAAAGAATATATTCCATCAATCCAAAAAGGTATTGAAGGAGCACTTGCTAATGGTAACTTAGCTGGATATCCAACAATTGATATCAAAGCTACATTAGTATTTGGTTCTTACCATGATGTCGACTCAAGCCAAATCGCCTTCGAAGTAGCAGGTGGTCTTGCATTTAAAGAATCTGCAAAAGTGTGTCAACCAGTATTACTTGAACCAATTATGTTGGTTGAAGTAGTAGTTCCTGATGAATATGTCGGAACTGTAATTGGTGATTTAAGCACAAGACGTGGTCGTATCGATGGCCAAGAAGCACGTGGTAAAACACAATCAGTTAGAGCGTTTGTTCCACTAGCACAAATGTTTGGATATGCTACAGCATTACGTTCTAACACGCAAGGTAGAGGTAATTATACAATGCAATTTGATCATTATGAAGAATGTCCTAAGAACATTGCTGAAGAGATCATTAAGAAGCGCGCGTAAAAACTAACACTTTACTTGCAAAAAAAACAATTTTAGTATAAAATTATATTGGACTTTAAAAAAGGAAAGGAAGAAAAATTATGGCAAAGGAAAAATTTGTACGTACTAAACCCCATGTAAACATTGGAACAATCGGACATGTTGACCATGGAAAAACTACTCTTACATCTGCTATTACTTATGTATTATCAGAAAAGGGTTTATCTAAAAAAATGGACTATGACCAAATCGATGGTGCTCCAGAAGAAAAAGCTCGTGGTATAACGATCAACACATGCCACGTTGAATATGAAACTGAAAAACGTCACTATGCACACGTTGACTGCCCAGGACATGCTGACTATGTTAAAAACATGATCACTGGTGCCGCTCAAATGGATGGCGCTATTCTAGTTATCGCTGCTACTGATGGACCTATGGCTCAAACTCGTGAACACATCTTACTAAGCCGTCAAGTAGGTGTTCCTAAACTAGTTGTATTCTTAAATAAATGCGATATGGTTGAAGACGAAGAATTACTTGAATTAGTTGAAATGGAAGTTCGTGAATTATTAAGCGAATATGGTTACCCTGGTGATGAAACTCCAATCATCCGTGGTTCTGCATTAAAAGCTCTTGAAGGCGATGCAAAAGCTCAAGAAGCTATTATGGAATTAATGAACATTGTTGATGAATACATCCCTGATCCAGTTCGTGAAACTGATAAACCATTCTTAATGCCAGTTGAAGACGTATTCTCTATCACTGGTCGTGGAACAGTTGCTACTGGCCGTGTTGAACGTGGTACAGTTAAAGTTGGTGATACTGTTGAAATCGTTGGTATCAAACCTACTCGTTCTTGCGTTGTAACAGGTGTTGAAATGTTCCGTAAATTACTTGATTATGCTGAAGCAGGTGACAACATTGGTACATTACTTCGTGGTATTAACCGTGATGAAATCGTACGTGGTCAAGTTCTTGCTAAACCTAAATCAGTTACTCCTCACTCAGAATTCGATGCACAAGTTTACGTATTAACAAAAGAAGAAGGTGGCCGTCATACAGCATTCTTCTCTAACTATCGTCCTCAATTCTATTTCCGTACAACTGACGTTACTGGTGTTATTACATTACCAGAAGGCGTTGAAATGGTTATGCCTGGCGATAATACAGAAATGCATGTATCTCTAATTCACCCAATCGCTGTTGAACAAGGAACTAAGTTCTCTATTCGTGAAGGTGGCCGTACTGTAGGTGCAGGTTCAGTTTCTAAATTAGACAACTAATTTGAAATACTAAAAGGTCTATTAATTTAGACCTTTTTTTGTCCTTTAATTTAAACGTTTTACCCTAAAGTGTTCATTTTTACCATTATAACTCTTGCAAGATATGTCGAAATATGATACAATAAGACATAGTGAAGGTGAAGAATATGGTTAAAAAAGTTGTAATAATTTTAAGTGTGATAACAACGATTATAGTATCAATTTTAATACCTATTACATCATGGCAACAAATCTGGATTCCTATTGTTGTTCTAGTTGGATCATTTATTGGGTATTTCATTTTATATATGCTATTCTTATTTATCATTTCACTTACTATTAACGATAAAAAAGAATATGATAAACCAAATAAGTTTTATCGCTTTTTGTTATTAATTACTATGCAGATGCTTTATGATATGGGAGGAGCAAAAGTAAAGGTTACAGGTCTTGATCTAGTACCAACCGATCAAAGGTATATGTTAGTTTTTAACCATCGTTCAAAGTTTGATCCCATAATTCAAACTTATGTATTAAGAAAGAATAATTTAGTTCATATATCTAAACCTTCAAATTTTAAAGCTCCAATTGCTGGTAAATTTATGAAGAGGTGTGGTTATTTATCAATTGATAGAGAAAACTCTAAAAATGGCCTAAAAACAATCCTTAAAGCGATAGATTTAATAGAGAGTGGTACTGCTTCAGTTGGTGTTAGTCCTGAAGGTACAAGAAACTACCAAGATGGATTATTACCATTTAGAGCAGGATGCTTTAAAATAGCTTTAAAAGCTCAATGTCCAATTGTGGTATGTACAATGCGAAATACTTTAGATATCCATAAAAACTTTCCATTCAAAAAAACTAAAGTTGAAATGCGAATTATAAAAGTAATACCATATGAAGAAATTAAAGATATGAACACACAAGAAATTTCTGACATGGTAAGAAAACTAATGTGTGAAGATTTAAATATTGTGGAGGAATAACAAGATGAATTATATTTTATATAACCCAAAAGCAAACAATGGAAATTCGAATAAAAGATTAGAAGAATTTATAAAAAAGAATCCAGAAGATCATGTAGTCGTAAATGTACTAGAAAATATTGATTACAAGAATCTATTTAAAGAATTACAAGAAAATGATGAAATCACTATTGTCGGTGGTGATGGAACATTAAATCATTTTATTAATGATACAAAAGATTTAAATATTAACTGTAATATATATATGCTTGCGGCTGGCACTGGTGAAGATTTCTTCAATGATATCGGTATGAAACCTGAAAGAGGAAGAGTTCAAATTAATCAATATTTAAAGAACTTACCAATTGTAACAGTTAACGATAAAGATTATTTATTCATTAATGGTATTGGATATGGTATTGATGGATATTGTTGTGAAACTGCAGATAAATTAAAAGAAAAGACTACTAAACCTATTAATTATACAAGTATTGCGATTAAAGGCTTATTATTCCATTATAAAGCACCTAATGCGAAAATCACAGTTGATGGTGTAACCAAAACTTACAAACACGTATGGCTTGCACCAACAATGAAAGGTCGTTTCTATGGTGGTGGTATGATGGTTGCTCCAAATCAAGATCGTAACGATCCAGAACAAAAAGTAACTGTAGTCGTATTACATAAAGCAGGAAAGTTAAAAACTTTAATGGTTTTCCCTTCAATATTTAAAGGAGAACATGTAAAGCATACAAAGATGGTAGATGTTATTTCAGGCCATAATATAGAAGTAGAATTTGATCGACCAACTGCCTTACAAATAGATGGTGAAACCTTTGTTGGTATAACTAAATATAGTGTACGAACAAAATAGGTGAATAAATGATAAGGTTTTATTTACTAATCATTTTAAATCTTCATTTATGCTTAAAATTTTTAAAAGGCTTAAATAAAATATTAAAACATCCGGAAAACTATACAGATGAAATGAGATATCAATATTGTCGTGAAATTATTCACACAATAAACAAAAAAGGAAAAATCAATGTTGAGGGCTTTGGTACAGAAAACCTACCAAAAAATACAGGTTATGTACTATATTCAAATCACCAAGGAAGATATGATGCCATTGGTATTTTGGAAACTCACGAAGCTCCATGTCGAGTTGTAATAAAAAAACATCGCGGCAAGGCCCCTTTAATTAGACAATTTCTAGATGTTCTACAAGCTAAAAAGTTGGAAGTTGGAAATTTAAAAGGAACCTTACAAATGTTTAAAGAAGTAGAACAAGAAATAATGGATGGAAAAAAATATCTAATTTTTCCTGAAGGAATTTATCATAAAAATAAAAATACTCTTCAAGAGTTTCACACTGGTTGTATGAGATTCCTTCATAATGCTAAATGTCCCATTGTTCCTGTAGCTATATATGATACATATAAAGTATTTAATGTAAATTCATTAAAGAGAGTTCATTGTGAAGTTCATTATTTAAATCCAATTTATTATGAAGAATATGAAAATTTATCAAAAAATGAAATAGCTGAACTAATAAAGTCTCGCATTCAGGAAAAGATAAATGAAAGAAATTTATATTATAAAGAATTAAAAAGTAATAAGAAACGTAGATAAGTTTACGTTTCTTTTTTCTTGTGATATAATAGAATAAAGGAAGGAATAGATTATGTTAATTGATACACATGTGCATTTAAATCATGAAAATATCTACAAAAAAATAGATCAAGTTATTGAAGAAGCAAAAAATAATAATGTAAAAAAATTTATTGTTGTAGGGTATGATCTACAAACATCAATTAAAGCCATAGAAATAGCAGAAAAATATGATTGCTGTTTTGCGGCTATAGGCTTTCATCCAACAGAAATTGCTACATATACAGATGAAGAATATAATTGGTTAGATATGGCATCGAATAATCCAAAAGTTGTGGCTATAGGTGAGATAGGGTTCGACTTCCATTGGGATACAACAACCAAAAAAGAACAAACAGAAGCTTTTATTAGACAAATTAATATTGCTAAAAAACATAGTTTACCACTTATTATTCATAGTAGAGATGCCATTCAACTTACTTTTGATACGTTAAAACAAAACAAAGCAAATGAAGTAGGTGGGGTAATGCATTCATATAGTGGTAGTTTAGAAATGGCAAAAGAATTTGTTAAGCTAAATTTTATGATTGGTATATCAGGACCAGTGACTTTTAAGAATGGTAAAGTTATGAAAGAAGTCGTTGCAGGAATTGATTTGAAATTCTTATTATCAGAAACGGATACTCCTTACCTAACTCCTCATCCTTATCGTGGTACTGAGAATAGTCCTAAGTATATTCCACTTATCGTTGAAGAAATTGCAAAAATAAAAAATGTTCCAACAATAGATGTTGAAACACAAATAGAAAAAAATGTAAATAAATTATTTGGGGTGTAAATATGAAAAAATTAAGTAAAATATTAGTAACAATAATGTTAATGTTATTGATTAGCTCTTGTGCAAGAGAAACGGTAAATACCAATGAAATTATAACCAAAAAAATAGACTATGTAGAAAACATTACTATAAACGATTTAGAAGATGCCTTAGTTCTTGCTTGTGAAAAAGCTGAAGCAACAGTTGTAGGAGTAGAAGCTAGTGGTGTTTTAACAAATGGCTTTGGCAGTGGTGTAATAATTAATTATGAAAAACAAATAGATACTTATAAATATACTGTACTTACAAATTTCCATGTAGTTAGTTATAAAAATACATTATTAAATACTGTTAAAATTTATCTTGGAAAATATAAAGAAACTTGTTCTGCTAAGGTATTAGATTATAATAAAGAAATAGATGTTGCCTTCGTTTCCTTTGAATCATCAAGATTACTTGCAACAGCACCAGTTGGTGATAGTGCAAACTTTAAAAAAGGAAGATTTGCGATTGCAATTGGTTGTCCTTATGATCTAGTAACTTACTATGATTCTGTTTCCATCGGTAATGTGTCATCACCTAATAGATTAGTAGAAGATGATAATGGTTATAGTAATTATTATATTCAACATACAGCTGCCATTAATTCAGGTAACTCTGGTGGTGGATTATTCGATATCCATGGTAACCTAATGGGAATAAATACTTGGAAATATGCGGAAACGGATATTGAAGGTATGGGTTTCGCAATTCCTCTTCATATCATAGTTCAAAAATATCCAAAATACTTTTAAAAAATGTTATAGAGTAATCTCTATAACATTTTTTTACCATATAAAATTAGACTTAATTTTTTCACCATTATCAATTAAAATATCTTCACCTGTCATACTTTTATTAACAACAGTTACAAAATATACCCATTCAGCTATTTCATCAACATCTGCCCATTTGTGTAGTAATGCTTCATCTAAAACAGCATTCCATAATTTTTCATCTTTCATTATATGATCATTGATATCAGTTTTAACACCGCCTGGAGAAATAGAATTAGCTGTTGCTCCATACTTAGCAAGTCTTAATGCTACATTTTTGGTATAAGCAAGCACTCCTCCTTTTGATGCCGCATACTCTGGAAATTCAGCTCCGGTAGAAGCACTAGAAGATGCAATATTACAAACGGCTTTAATTTTCTCATTAAAGGCGTATTTTTCAGTTATCTTAATTGTACCAATAAGATTAACTGTTATATCTTTTTCTGTCATTGATTGTATTCCAGCATTATTAACTAAAATTTCAACATCATTAATATCTGGTAATGCGTCTGTACTTACATCAACATTATAATGTATGTAATGTTCATTTTTTATAGTTGCATCCAGAACATCAAACCCAATAACATTATGCCCCATAGCTAAAAATTTTAAAGCAATTGCTTTTCCAATTCCTTTTGATGTGCCAGTAATTAACACTTTCATCTTCTCACTCCTCACATTTTAAAAAGTTAAAATATTCTTGTCCAACATTTTCTTCTTTCCACTTGCTTGAGATTTTGTATCCAAGAGGTGAAAAGATAACTTCCATTAACAATTCTAAGAATGCTCCAACTATTGCTGAACCAATACATTGAAGGATACTATAACTAAATCCCCAATATTTAGGTGCAAATATCATAAAGACAATCGTCGCAAATAAAAAGTTATCAGCAAATTGACCGATGAACGTTGAAACAAAACTTCTTGTCGCATAAGCTACTTTTCCATCAGGATTATTTTTAAATAATTTTCCAATTGTCCAATTTAAAAAATTATTAATTATTCCTGATGCAAGAAACGCAATAGAACTTCCTAAAAGTACAAACCAAGTACAACTAAAAACACTATTAAATGCTTGAAATTGATCGCCTTGTTGAAAATCTTTACCTATTTCAATTTGAAGAGAAGCAATTAAAGCAAATAGTCCCACAAATAAAAGATTAAGCAGAAGGGCTAAAATATTAAGTTTAGTTGCAGCCTTAGGTCCAAAATGTTTTGTAACAATATCCATGCATAAGAATGGTATCCAGCTAAGAAGGAAACCTCCATCAATTGCTACATATTTAGAATTTAATATAACCTTGTTTGCCATTAGGTTCATCACAATAACGGAAAGGCAAAAAAAGGTTGTAAGCAATCCTGGAATGTTTCGTAATAAAATTTTGTAATCTTTAAGTAATTTTTTCATATTTATATCCTCATATACAAAATAAGATATAAAGCAGTCGTAAAAAAAGAGGGTATAGTAACCCTCTAGTAAATTCAATTTCCTAGTTTTGTTTAGAGACAGGATGGTTACGAACTGTCTTAATATTCTTATATTAAAATTATGGTGCCGGTGGTCGGACTCGAACCGACACACCCTCATCAGGTACTGGATTTTGAGTCCAGCGCGTCTACCATTTCACCACACCGGCCTTACCTTAATTATTATACACCAAAATGTATTTTTAATCAAGTATAAGGCTATTAAGCGATATTTTAAAATGGAATGTTATCAGTATAAAGAATTTTAATATACCATGGAATATTTGATTTTTTAAAATAAATAGGTTTGTAATATTCGTTAAAAGTTGGATAAAATCCAGTCATCGGATTAAGATCAATACTTATAATATTTTCAGGAGTTTTATACCAAGTACCATTATTATTTTTGTATCCTTCAACAATATCAGCCCAAACATACTTTCCAAATCTTAAATCACTAGTTTTAGTAACAGCACGATTGTCATCGTATCCTGTCCAAACACATGCTACAATATCTTGATTATATCCTACCATCCAATTATCAGTATCAGTAGATCCACTTTTTCCAGCATACTTATGAGATAATAAACTAGCAACTGCAGCTCCAGTTGGTCTAATGTTATAGGTAATATTATTGTCAAAAATGGAAGTCATTGTTTCATTTAATAAATAGCAATCACCCTCATCAGCAATCACTGTTGATTTTTTCTTAGCTTGATATAAAACTTCACCATCAAATGTCTCAATCTTGGTAATGGTAGTAGGAGTGACTTTAGTTCCTAAATTAGCTATTGTCGCATACCCTTCAGTTAGTTCCTTAACAGATACTTCTTTAGTTCCTAAAGCAAGAGATGGAAGATCACTTGGAATGTTACCTTTAAAACCAAATCGCTTTAAAGTATCAGCTAAAACATCAGGCCCTAAAAACAAGTGTGTTTTCATTGCATATATATTATCGCTAGTCGCAATCGCATATAACATAGAAATGTCTTTATCAGCATAGATACTTCGAAAATTAGTTGGTGCATATTTGTTACCGTGATAATAAAAAGTTGTTGCTTCACTTTTAAATGTTGTAGCAGGGGTAAACCCATTTTCTAATGCACTAAGATATAAGAATGGTTTAATCGTTGATCCTGGCTGTCTAATACTACTAATAGCACGATTGTAGGAACTTTTCTCATAATCTTTTCCTCCAATAACTGATAGAACATCACCAGTTTTGGGATTCATTACAAAACAAGCAATTTCAATATCTGAGTTTGGAATTCTATTTTTAATACTTTTAGTAATAGTTTGATATAAATCGATATCAAGAGTTGTATAAATTTTTAGCCCCTTATAGGCAACTCTTAAAATATCTGGATAATTATTAAGTTCATCAATAACCATATCTTGGAAAAAAGGAGCATTCTTAGATTCTAAATTAGGGTTTAACCCAATAAGTTTAGGAGTTTCATCTATAGCATCATCATATTCATCTTTTGTAATAACTTTATCGTTTAACATTTCATCTAAGATTAATGTTGTACGTTCCTCATTATTTTTGGGATTTTTAATTGGTGAATATATCGTAGGTCCTTTGGGAATAGATGCTAAAATACAACTCTCTTTAAGGGTTAATTCACCAGCATGTTTGTTAAAATAAAAAATGCTAGCATCTTCAATCCCGTAAATCCCATGATCAAAGTAGATAGCATTTAAGTATCCTTCGAGAATTTCATCTTTTGTATAGATGCTTTCAAATTTAATCGCAATCATCGCTTCATTAATTTTTCTTTTCCATGTTTGCTCACTATTTAAAAATAATGTTTTGACATATTGCTGAGTAATAGTAGATCCACCTTCTGATATTCCATTACTCTTGAGATTAGCTACTAATGCTCCACCAATTCTAATAATATCAAGTCCATGATGCTTATAAAATCTTTTATCTTCAATGGAGATAAAGGCTTTTTTTACATAGGAAGATATATTATCTAGCTTAACGTAAGATTGTTTTTTATTGTTACTATAACTTAAATACTTAACCCCACTACTATCATATAATTCAATATTTGTTATTTGAGGCATTGTATATTTAATATTATAAGTTATAACACAAAATGTTAGTACTATCCCTAAAAAAATGAAAGTTGCTGACCCAATGGTCCATCGTAAAATTCTATCAATAATTTTTCTTTTTCTTTTTTTGTCACTCATATTAATACCTCTATTCATCTAATATGATTAACAAAAAATAACTTAATTATTCATTTTCATTAATATTTTGAAGTGCTTCATTTATTAAATCATCACTTGTAAAATAAATGTTTTCATAAGTAGTTTGAAAAAAGAAATTAGTAACAGGAACTCCTCCCTCGTGTAAAATATTTGTTTCTTTAAAATTTAAAATTAAATCTGTATTTGTAAAAATTAAATAGTCAAAAACATATGTTGTTTCTCCATCTTTAAGATGAGCATCATCAAGTAAGAATACAGGATGATTAATAGTCAAGCATAAAGAATTGTTAATTTGACTATTTTTTGAAATAATTATAATTTGTTTAGCTAATTCCATATATATCACCAATAATATTATAACATCAATAATTAAAAGAAAAAAACTAATAGCAATATAAATTAAAAACTAATTTACCAAAAAATCTAAGTTATTAAAAAATTATTTAATTATATTGCAAAAAAAGCATAATTATGTTATAATAAAAAATACTAAAGAAATAGAATGTGAAGTGATAGACATTGAAATTCAGATGTAAAAAATGCTTTAAAGTTCTTAATAAAAATGAAGAATATTGCACAAGCTGTGGTGAACATAGTGAAGAAGTAGCAGCATACATGGCTGAAAGTAAACATGAACTTGATAGTATCGCAAAATTTAAATTATCACTTATTTTGTATTTGGCTATAGCCTTTATTGGTACAGGTGCTTTGATGATTACATTTGCGGTCATTCAAAATAGAAATTCATCAACCTACGATATGAATGCTTGTAAAGGCATTAGCTTTTTGATATCTAGTATTGTTTTGTTTATTGTTATGATTGCATTAAATTTCAAAGAATTAAAATCGATGTTATTTAATGGGACAACCAAACAACTAGGAGCATCTTTATTAGTAGGTATTCTTGTTATGGGAATTCTTGGAGTATTACATTATTTAAGTGTAAATACACGTGTTATTCCTAACTATATGGTTGATTTCTTAAATGGATCAATTGTCTTTGAAGTAGAAGGCAATTGGATGACTTCAACTACATTGTTGCTTTCATTACTATTTAGTATTGTGGTAGAAGAAATAGTTTTTAGAAAAAGATTAATTGATGCATTAGATGATGAAACATTACTTGGTGATACAGCCATAATAATCATCAGTGCAGCAATAGCTACTATTCTTGATTTTATGTGGCTAATGTCCACGGAAACAATCATTACAATGTTTATTCTTAATATGGCAATGAGTGGAATATATATGAATACTAATCGTAGTATTGGTATAAATATTATTCTTCGTGTCATTCTAATTTGCATAATTTTTATATTATAGGAGGCATAAAATGGGATTAACAGCCGGAATTGTAGGATTACCTAATGTAGGTAAATCTACATTATTTAATGCAATAACTAAAGCTGGAGCTTTCGCTGCAAACTTCCCCTTCGCAACCATTGAACCAAATGTTGGCGTAGTAGAAGTTCATGATGAAAGACTTGATAAAATTGTAGAAATAGTAAAACCTCGTAGCATTGTACCTACATCATTTTCATTCACTGATATTGCGGGTCTAGTTAAAGGTGCAAGTCATGGTGAAGGATTAGGCAATCAATTCTTATCACATATTCGTGATGTTGACGCAATATGTCAAGTAGTAAGATGTTTTGATAGTGATCAAATTATTCACGTTGAAGGACGTGTTGATCCAATCGATGATATTGAAACAGTTAATTTAGAATTGATACTTGCAGATTTAGATGTAGTAGAAAAAAGAATTCCTAAAATTGAAAAAAGAGCATTAATGAAAGTTGATAAAGATTCAGTAGTAGAATATGGTATTTTAAAAAAGTTACAAGAAGGTTTTTTAAATAATATTCCTGCACGCTTAATTCCATTAACTGATGAAGAAAAACTCTTTATTAAAAATTATCAATTCTTAACAATGAAACCAATGCTTTATGTAGCAAATGTATCAGAAGATGATGTAGTTACTGGTAATGACTACACAAAGAAAGTAAAAGAATATGCTGATAAAACAAATTCTAAAGTTGTTATTATTAGTGCAAAAATAGAAGAAGAGCTTAGTGCCCTAGATGATGAAGAAAGACAAATGTTTTTAGAAGAACTTGGCATTAAAACAAGTGGCTTAGATGAACTAATTCATGAAGCATATGCTCTACTTGGCTTATGTACGTTCTTTACCGCAGGAGAAAAGGAATGCCGAGCTTGGACCTTTAAGAAAGGAATGAAAGCACCAGAATGTGCAGGTGTTATTCATAGTGATTTTGAAAAAGGCTTTATTAAAGCAGAAACCTACTCATATGACGATTTAATAACTTATGGTACTCCACAAAAAGTAAAAGAGGCAGGTAAAGTTAGACTTGAAGGAAAAGATTATGTCGTTCAAGATGGCGATATAATGCTATTTAGATTTAATATTTAACGAAAGGAGATAATAGTATGACACCTACAAATCAATACGTGGATAAACTTGCAAAAAGAAATCCTGAACTATATAAATACTTTTTACGTGGCATTGAAATTCTGGAATTACTAAATTCAAAAATGTATGAAGCTTACTTTGTCGGTGGTGTTGTACGAGACTACTTATTAGGTGTTGACTTTAAGGATATCGACATTGCGACAGCCGCGACACCTAAAGAAGTACTAGATTTATTTCCAGAAGGAGATGGACGTTTTTCAGAACTTGGATGTGTAGAAATTAGAGAAGGAAATATGCTATTTCAAATTACCACATTTAGAGATGAAAAACTTGTAACCACAAGAAAAACTAAAAACATCCACTATTCAAAAAAATTAATAGATGATGTTTTAAGAAGAGATTTTACAATTAATGGATTGGCACTATCTTCTAATCTTAATGTTATCGATATTGTTGGTGGCCAAAAAGATTTGAAAAAAGGCGTAATCCAAGTAATTGGTAAACCTAAAGTAAGATTTAAAGAAGATCCTCTAAGAATGCTTCGAGGCATTGAATTGATGGCAAGATATAACTTTGTACTATCTGGTTCAACAATAAGAGGAATGAAAAGATGTCGTAAGTACATACCTGATATATCACAAATGAAATTATCAGAAATGCTACTTAAGATAATGAATGGAAAATATGCTAAAAATGCGCTATATCAAATGGCTAATATAGATTTATTTAGCAGTGATGCTGTATATGCAAAATGGTTGCTTGGAATATGTCGTAAATATAAGAAAACTAATGTTACTGAAAAGTTAGCTTTATTATATTATATGTATGGCTCTATTCCAAAAAATACTTGCTATACACATCAACAACTTCAAGAAATGGAAAAGCTCATTATGATGGCTAAAGTTCTTGATAAACAACCAATTGATGGAATGATGCTTTATAAATATGGAAGTCCAATTGTTTTATCTGCTAACTATATGCTCGCAAGCATGGGTGGAAAATATAAAGACAAAGGTAGATTTATTAAAAAACTAGATAAACGTCTACCACTACATGATCGTAGAGATTTTAGATTTACCGCAGAAGAATTGATTCAAATGTTGGATGGTAAAACAGGACCAAAAATTACAGAGATTATGGAACTCTTAATTGATAAGGTAATTCGTGGGGAAATACTTAATAATAATACAATAATACGACAAGAAGCAATGCGAATAATTGCATTAGAAAATCTTGATAATCCGACACCAAAACCAAAACCTGAAGAGCCACAACCAGTTAAACAGGACCCTACTCCTACACCAGAACCTCAAGTTACTGTTACACCAAGAGTTGAAGTTGTTGTTGACGTTGAACAAATAAAAGCTAAGTACGCTGAAGAATACAAGAGTTTATATGCATCATATATGCGTTCCGTTCAAGGATATCAATCAATGTCTGAAGAAGAAAAACAAGAAGTAAGTCGTAGCGTAAAAAATAGAGTACGTAATGAATTACTTTCTAAAAATGCAAATTATAATATTTTAGTTGAAAGGGGAATAATCTAATGAGAAAATTTAATGATATGAAAATTGGTGAAGATGTATCTTTTTATGCATTAGTGGAAGGATTTCAACTTCGTTATACCCCAAATAAAAGTGCATATTATAGTGCAAGTCTATCAGATGGTGATCAAATAGTTGACGCAAGAATTTGGGATACTGGCATCGTTGAAAATGTAAATATGACAAAAGGCGATATATATTACTTTACAGCTCATATTAATGAATATGCCGGTAAAACTCAATTTGTGATTAAAGCTGCGCGTAGTATTACTGAAGATGAAATTGATAAAAAAATATTTTATCGTTCTGCTCCAATAACAGAAGAAGCTTTAAGAATGGAAATAAAACGTTATATTAATAAAATTGAAAATCCTATTTTAAAAGAACTTGTAATTCAAATGATTAGTAAGGTAGCAAATGATTATTTTACTTTCCCTGCTGCGATGTCTATGCATCATAATTATGCATCAGGCCTTGCTTATCATACATATACAATGTTAAGACTTGCTGATACATATTTAGAATTATATCCAGGAATGAGCCAAGACTTGTTATATGCAGGTACAATTGTTCATGATATTGGTAAAACCAAAGAATTAAGTGGTATTCATGGAACTGTTTACACTGAAGAAGGAAACCTTTTAGGCCATATAGTTATTGGCTTACAAATGGTTGCGTCCGTCGCTACTACCCTTGGTGTAGAAGACACTGAAGAAGTAAAGGCATTATCTCACTTAATTGCTTCTCATCATGGAGAACTTGAATTTGGAAGTCCAAAAGAACCTGGAATGCTAGAAGCATTTGCTCTTCATTTTATGGATCTTGCGGATGCAAAAATGACAGCCGTATCTACAGAAGTAGTAAAAACTGAAAAAGGTAAAAGCACTGGTCCAATTGGAAGTATTGGTAGAAAAACAATATATCGCGCAAACTTATAAAATAAAAAAGCTGAGCGTTAATTGAAATACAAAAATAAATGTAGACACAAAAAAGTGTCTACATTTTCTTGATTATTTCATTAATTACTCAGCTTTATTTTCGTCTATAAATGTATATTTAATGTCCATAGCAATAAAATTTTCAATACGTCTAAATTTTAAAAGAGTGTTAGCTCTTTGTACAAATAATGTATCAACCGCTTCCCAAATAAATACCCAGGCAAAAATATTAATACACTCAGTTAAGACTGCTCCAATATTTAGATTTGATAATATAATCATTACTGATAAAGCAATTACGCCAATTATAATACATGAAATACCAAAAATTTTTTTCCTTTTGATATCTCTTAATAAATCGTGATATTGAAGTGTATAATAATTTTTAATTGCTTTATTGAATGTTTGCATATCATTATCACTCAATCTATTACAATGAATGTTTAATGATAATAAAGTCTTAGGATGAAATTCACTTGCACAATTTTCTAGAAAGTTTGCTACCTCATTGGAAATTACAGGTTTTCCTTCTAGTGAATATGGTGATAAAAAATTTGATGTATCATTAATGGCCATATCAATACTAGATTTTTCAATTATAATATTCTTTTTCATAATTAACTCCTTAATATACAATTAATTATATTATATTAATAAAAAAAAGTCTAGAACCTAGCAAATAAAAAAATAGCTATACCTCAAAAGTATAGCTATTTTATTTAATTATTCAGCTACTGTATAGTTATCAGCAATTAAATCTAATAAGCCATTAGCCATTTCTTCATTAGCCCATTTAGTATCTTTGATTTGTTCTTTACATAAATCTAAAATAGTATTCATAGTTTTAGCACCAGCTACATTATTAATCTTTAATAGAGCATTAATAGCAGGAACATAGAAATTAGTAATAGCAGTAGATTTAGTTGATGTACCTTTTTCTACATATTCATCGTATTCAAGTAAAGTAATATTTACTTGTTTTTCTGTTGAATTTGTATAAGCAGGAGCATTAGCTTTAATTATACTTAATTTATAAGCAGTTGAAACATTTGCATCTTCATCACTTGATTGTGCAAAGTAGAATACATCAGATGTAAAGTCAAGTGCAGTTACGAAATGACCAGTATCATTCTTAGTATAATGATATCCAGGGTCAAGTGATTGACCTGTAATCTTAGTACCAATGTTTTTACCTTCTTCATCAGTTAATTCATCATAATTATTAATCTTATCATATAAAGTTTTAATTTCATTTTTAATTGCTTCATTGATAGATGAAGAATTAGTGTAAGAAGTAGAAGTAACAACACTTAAACGAAGACCTGCAGCTTTAAATTTACCCCATACAACATGGCCATTAGAAGCAAGTTTATAAGAAACAGCAGTTTCTTGTAAAGCAGTTTCTAAAGTTTTACCAAGTTTAGAATTCTTAGTTACACTTTCTTCAGCAATTTCATATACCTTTTCAATAAGTTCAGCAGATAGTGGATCAGTATCAACACCTTCAAGATATTCATCAGCTACGCCATTGTTATCTTTGTCATAGTAAGCCATAACACCGATAATGCTAGCGCTGAAGTATTCTTTAAGAAGTTCTCTCATCTTTTCTTGTACAGCATCATCTGTTTCAACAGTTTTTGTTGTACCGCTTTCTTCATCTTCAACTTCTTTAGTTGAAACCCATAATGATCTTGCTAATTTATTTTTAGCATAAGAATAAATGCTTCCATCAAGGTTGAACATTAATTCTTTTTCATCTTGAACACCAAGGTAATCACGTAAGAAGTTTTCCCAACCATAGTTAGCAGGATAACCATTTTCTTCATAGTTGCCTTGTTCAAATGCAGTTTTATATTTAGTTACATCTGATTTATAGAATTCATCATATTTACTTTGATTTAAGATTTCACCAGTTTGATAGTTGTAAATAGTATTGTAGTTTTCATTTGTTAAAACAACATATTGTTGTAATAATAATAAAGATATAATTGAACCATATTTTTTAGTTAACTTTTCAAATAATTGTTGTGCAGTTAATTCATATGTTTTTCCTTCATATTCAAAACTTGCAACAACTGTCTTGCTTTCATCATATGTTACTTTGTAAGCATCATATTCACTAATTGATAATGCTGAGTAAGCAGCGTTGTAATCAACAACATATTTAGTTTCAAGACCTTGATCATAAATCTTTAGATTGATTTTATTACGTTCTTCATTTAAAACTTTTGTAATATAATCATTGCTAATTGATTGTTCAACTAAAGAGTGGAAAATTTCATTCATTTCATCTTCAGTTAAATCTTTGAATTCTTTAGAACCATCACTAACTTCATCAAGTTTAATAGCTAAGAAACAACGACTTCCGTATGAAATTGGACCATGAGTATATGATTTATTTTCATCTTCAGTTAATTTTTTTAAGTCTGCAACTCTTGAAGCAATAACTGAAGAAATATCTGTTAACTCTTCATAAGTATATGAAGTTTTAACTTCTGATTCTTCACCATTGATTGCTTGATACATTCTTGTGAAAACTTCTTCAAGAGATTTACCATTAGTATTCCAACTACTATTTAAATCTTTAAGTTCTACACCAGCAAGTTCCATAACTTCTTTAGCTTGTTTTTCAGAATCAAATGTTATAATGATTGCTTTATATGTAGGACGATGTTGTCCTTCATAGTAAGATTTGTAATCATCTTCAGTAAAATAATTTTCTTCATTTTCATCATCAGCGTTATAATCTTCAACAAATTTCTTGAATGCACTAACAGCAAAACTCATTCTTACATATTCATCATGATAATATTGAGTCCATTCTTCTTCAGTTTTTAAGCCGATAGCACGCATATTCTTTTTGAATTCATTAAGCTTCTTTTCTTTTTCTACAGGATCAGTAGGAATGTCAGCTTTTGTGTTATCTTCTTCATCAACACCGTAAATGATTTGATCAAGATTTACTTTGAAAGTATCTTCATTATAGTGTGAATCATAAACAGAAGGGTCAGTACCTAATATAATTTTGTCAATCCAACTAGTTAATTCATCTAATCCATATGATTGAACTAAATGATTGTAAATAGCTTGATTAGTTACTTTATAATTTCCCATTTCTACAAATGAAGCAGTAGGATTTTCAATAGTTGGTGTTACACTAGGATAAGGTTTTTTAGAATTATCCTTTTTACAACTAACTACAGTAAAAAGACAAATAATAGCTAATAGACAAGGAAGAATGCGTTTGAATAATAATATATTTCTTTTCATCTTTTTTTCCTCCATTATTTATTTAAATCTTCTTCGCTAACTTTAATAATAATATCTAAGATTCTATTAAATTCAGCAGAGTCATCAGAAACATTAATACCACCCTTATTATCTTTTAGGTATTGAATGAACTTAGCAGATAAAACATCAGAACCAGATAATTCAGTAACAGCATTAGTATACCAAGTATCAATTCTTGATTTAATTTCTGTATCTAGAGTATAACCACTTGTATATTCGATATCATATTCATCTTTTAATGTTTTAACAGCTTCATCATAAATTTCTTTCTTATATGTAACTGTAGCATTAGCATTGTTAGATGCTTTTTGAACTAAGTTATAAATTAATACATCTTTTTCACTAGGAAGTTCAGAAATATCAGTTACGCCTAAAGCGATAATCTTGTGATAACCATAAGTAGTTTCAGTAGTATTTTTAGAAATATAAGGAACATCAAATGTGCCTTCATAACCAGCTTCTTTAATATCTTTATACATTGTTTCAAGTTCATCTAAGAATTCTTCAGCAAGACTTGAAGTGTTACTATAGTCTTGAGCACTTTCAACTTTTAGCATTAAACCAGCTTTTTTGAATTTAGCCCAATAGTTGTATGTATAAATTGTATCAAGTTCAGTTGGAGCACTTAATGGTTCTTCAAAACCAGCATTTTTATAATTTGTAACAATTTCATTTAATTGATTGTAAATACCACTCTTATCAGTAGAATCAGCTAATTCTAATACTTTTGCAAGTAATTCATCAACTAAAGCTCTTTGTTCATCTGTCCAAGTAGAAGTTTCAAATTCATAATTGTCATCATCAATTGTGTGTTTGTCACTTTGTGTATCTACTTCACTATCAAAATCATTATCAACATAAACCATAAGGTTAACTACTTTTAAGCCATACCATTTTTCTTGAGCTTCTTTCATCTTCTTATAAACATCAGTTTCTTCCCAAGTGCCTTGACCAGCAGTTGTATATAAACTTTCTGTATAAGCAGTTAATGCTTTTGTATAAACGGAACCACCAAAATTAGCATTTGTTAATAATTCTTCATCAGAATAAGAACCAAAGTAATCATGTTTAAAGTTATTCCAACCATATTTAGCAGGGAAGTTAGGAGTAAATCCATAATATGCTAAGTATGAATATGTAAAGTAATTTAATTCAAAATTCTTACGGAATCCACCAATTTCATTTTCAAGTAATTCTCTAAATGTTTTACTATCTTTAATATCATTTGTATATGAATTATAAATAGTATTAAAGCTACTTGAAATAATACGATATTGGTTAATTAGATCAACAGCAGTAGAAACAGCATATTTAGCTTTTAATTCTTCAAATAAAGTTTCAGCAGAAATTTCAACATCTTTTTTATTTACAGTAAATCTAGCAACAACTGTAGATTCTTTTTTCTTTGAATCAACATATTTATCATAATCAGTAAGTTTTAATGTAGTTTCATAGAAGTAAGTATAACGATAATCATAAATAGCTTCTAAGTAACGATCAAAAATTTGTAAATTAGCTTCTTGACGTTTTTGATAAATCATCTTAGAAATATTATTGTCAGTTAATTCAGCTTCTAATAATTTTTCTTCAATTTCAGCTTTAATATCAGCATCATTATAATCATTAATTACTTGTTTTCCCCATTTGATTGCTAAAACATAATAATCACCACATTTTTGAGGTTTGATTGTATATGTCTTATAGAATTTACTTGCATCATCTGATAATGGGTATGTAGTAGAATCAACTTTTAAAATAGATGATAATGAAGAGTTAATATCAGAAAGTTCTTTTGTAGACCAAACTAATTTAACACCTTTTTCTTCTAATTCATCAAGTTTTTCTTTTGAAAAACTATAAGTGTAGAATGGATCAACATCAGCAACAGTTAATGTAGTATCTTCATCAGGTTCAGTTGCAGGTTCAACAGTAAATTCAAATGTTGATTTAGATTCATCTAAGTCATCATACTTAACTGTTGCAGTAACAGTAACCTTAACATTTTTAGCATCTTTACCATCTTCACCAACAGGAGAAGTATACACTAAAGTTTTACCATCTTCGCCTAAAACTAAATTTGAGTTTTCAGCAACAGACCAAGTAATTGTAGCAACATCACTTAAACCGTTTAATTTAACTTCTAGAGGAAGAATTACATTTCCTTTAACAGTTTTGTGATCTTCTAATACACTCTTAATAGCAGCGTTAATCTTTGATAAAGTCTTTTCTTTTGAAATAGTTTCAGTATAGTCATCACTTGAAATTTGTTTATCAAGATATTTATATACTAAATTATATAATTCAAAGAATTTATCCATTACTTCAGTAGAAGATAAGAATTCACTAGCAGGAATAGTTGTATCATTAGAATTGTTATAATCATAACTTGCTTTAACCCAACCATCTTTGCCAAGTACAACACTATTAGTATTAATACCAACAGAACTCATAGCTTTTAAAGCAGCTTCTTCACTTGTGAAAGGAATAAATAAACCAATTACATTGTCAGAATAGTTTTCTTCGTAATATTCTTTGAATTTGTCTTCATCAAAGTAACCATCTTTACCATCTTTTTCACGACTAGCTTTTAATTCAGCTTTGTAAACTTCTTTAGCAGCTTCTCTACGTGCATATTGTAAAGCATAGAATTTACGAACAACTGTCCAAACAGATGAATCTAATTTGTAAGCATCTTTATCAGCTTCATCAACACTCTTTATAAGGTTGTTCATTAATAAAGAATTAATTAAATCATCCCATTTTTCTTGGTTAGCTTTTTTAATTCCTTCTTCATCAGTAGAAGTAAGAACTTTTGTAAATACACTTTCCATAATGTATTTATCTAAACCACTAAGTTCATCAAGTGAAGTAGATTTAACGTTTACTTCATTTACTTTTTCTTCGTAAATCTTACTATCAACAAGTCTTAGTAATTCATCAACACCATAGCTTTGTTTCATGTATGTATATAAACGATCATTAGTAACTTTCATGTCACCAAGAGTTAGATATACATCATCACTTTTGTCAATCTTAGGTGTTTTGTTTGAGCATCCTTTTGCGGATGTAACAACAATTGCGATAATAACAACAAGTATTAACGCAAGTGCAACTGGGGCTATACGCTTAGCGGCGTCTTTTCCAGTCATAGCTTTTTCACTCATTTTTTTCACTCCTTTTTAAAAAAATTGGTTATTTATATCTTTTGAAAATAACAAATATATAATATCATTTTTTTCAAAAAAACTCAACTAAAATATAGATAAATTGGCTGTTTTTAAGTTAATATTAACAAACATTATAAACTAATGTGAAATTAATGTGAAATCTTAATTTTATTTAAATCTAGGCGTTTGTAATAAACAATAAATAATCATCAACGTATTATGTAGTAGACCTTATTATTGTTTACTGTTTGATTTTTTAAGCCATTTGAAAGGGGGAAGAATCATGAATAATGGTCGTCAAGAATATGGATATGCATTTATCCTTGTATTATTCATTCTACTTGTAATCATTGGTGCTTGCTGGGCATTTTAAGATTAAGATAAAACACTGACATTGTCAGTGTTTTATCTTATTACTAGGAAATATTCAATAAGTAATAAAATAGATTTTATAGTATTTTCTCTCATTTTAAATTATTCTATTATGTATTTGATTGAAAAATTATGGCCTTTATGGTATAATAATTTGAAAAGTAGAGGAAATAAATATGAAAGTTACAATACTTGCTAGTGGATCAAAAGGTAACTCTACCTACATTGAAACCCCAAAAACAAAAATTTTAATTGATGCAGGAATTAGTTATCTTCAAATTAAACAAAGATTAAATGAAGAAAAGATTGAACTCGGTAATATAGATGCCATATTTGTATCTCATGAACATACAGATCATGTATTATATCTTGCGAGTGTACTTTGTCGTACAAATGCTAAACTATATATCGATAAAATTTCTTACGATATTATTAATAAAAAAACTAATAACTCATTATTACCATTTGAAGTAACTTTTATTAAAGATGATTTAAAATATCAATTAGAAGATATTGTTGTTGTACCAATTTCTTTATCACATGATTCTAAAGCAATTCATGGTTTCTTAATGAAAGAATTAAATACAGAAAATAATAAGACCTTCGCGTCAATCACTGATACTGGAATTATCCCACAAAAGTATTTTCCCATTTTATCATCAATTAATACCATTTTTATTGAATCTAACCATGATGTGGAAATGTTGATGTCTAGCCGTAGACCATGGATATTAATTCAACGTATACTTTCACCAAAAGGCCATTTGTCAAATCAAGAATGTATGGAGTACTTGACAAAGTTTGTGTCTAAACATACTAAAAACATAATTCTTGCTCATTTAAGTGAGGACTGCAACTTAGAAAAAATTGCGGAAGCTGAGTGCTATAAATATTTTACCGAGAACCTTCCCTTTAAACTATATATAGCTAAGCAATATGAACAGCTCCCTTTAATAGAGGTCGAATAAATGATAAGAATTATTTGTGTTGGAAAAATAAAAGAAAGTTATATTTCTAAAGGAATTGAGGAATATTTAAAAAGATTAAATGGATATCAAAAGATAGAAATAGTTGAGTTAAAAGAAGGAAATAATATTGATATCACTAAAACGATAAAAACTGAAGGCGAAGATATCCTATCGAAAATTAATTCTGACGATTTTGTAATAACTCTTGAAATTGAAGGAAAAATGATTTCAAGTGTTGAACTAGCAGAAAAGATTCAAAATTTATTAACATATGGAAAAACAAAAATTGACTTTGTTATCGGAGGGTCATGGGGACTAAGTGATGAAGTTAAAAAAAGAAGTAACTATGCTTTATCATTTTCAAAGTTTACCTTTCCTCATCAACTAATGAGACTAGTATTAGTTGAACAAATATATCGTGCATTTACGATAATTAACAATAAAGAATATCATAAGTAAAGGAGACATATATGATTGATTTAATTACAAACATTATATTTTTAGTTGTTACAGTAGGATTTGTTGGTGCATACACATATAGTTTAGTACTAAATTTAATTCGTGCAATCAAGACCAACAAAAGCATTAAAGAAAACCCTCAAACAGTTGAGGCTACAGTTATCGAAGTTACTCCAGTAAAAAAACGTGTTTATATCAAGGCACAATATACTTCTCAAAGTAATCATCGTGTATTTGATACTGTGTTTGAACTAACTCAAGCAGAATTTAAAGATCAATATTATGTTGGTCAAAAGATTAACCTTGTTTATCCAAAAATTGAAGGTACAAATAAAATTCATAATTTTCCAGTTTACATGGAAGGTCAAAAACTTTCATTAGAAGCAGGACCAATCTTTACCGATGCCTTAATGGTTGCGGCTGGTTTATTTATTTGTCTATACTCTTTATTTAGAATGCTTGCTGTTAATGCCTTTAAAGGTGGAGTTGCTCTTGTAAATATGGGATTATCATCAAGTGAAACAGAAATTCCTTGTACATTACCTTTATTTACTTTTGTTATCTTCTTAGTAATTTATATTGTTTTAATAAGTTATCTAATTGAAAGAATTGTTGGTATTTCTAAAGACCATAGTGAAAACTACTTAAAAATTTGTGGTTTACTTGTTAAAGCAGAAGTAACAACATACAAACTTACAAGAACAAAAAATGCTGAAGGAACAAGACAAGCTCAAGTTAAAATTACTTTTAGTACTAATAAAGGTGAACAAATCGAAGCTGAAATATATTCCTTCATGTATACAGAAAATCCTGAACAATACATTAGTATTTTATATGATCCAAGACGACCAAAGATGGCCGTATATCTAAAGGGATAATATGAAAAAGTTTGAACTTGTTGCTCCCTATAAACCAATGGGAGATCAAATCCAAGCCATTGAAAGAATAACTAGCAATCTTGAAATGGGAATTAAGGAACAAACTTTATTAGGTGCAACAGGAACCGGAAAAACATTTACAATGGCTAATGTTATTGCGAATGTCAATAAACCTACACTAGTTTTAGCTCACAATAAAACTTTAGCAGGACAACTATATGCAGAATTAAAAGCTTTCTTTCCTAATAATCGTGTGGAATATTTTATCTCTTATTACGATTATTATCAACCAGAAGCTTATGTTCCTAGTAAAGATATGTACATTGAAAAAGATTCAAGTATTAATGATGAAATTGATCAAATGCGTCATGCTGCAACATCATCAATATTAGAACGCCGTGATACAATAATTGTCGCAAGTGTATCTTGCATATATGGTATAGGTGATCCCGAAGATTATGAAAACTCAATGATAACTATTCGTGTAAATGATAATCTTCGTCGTGATGATTTAATTGATAAACTTGTTAAACAACAATTTATATATAGCTCAATTAGCTTTGACAGAGGTATGTTTAGAGTAAAAGGAGATCACATTGATATTTTACCTACATACGAAAATAGTGAAGCTATTAGAATTAGTTTCTTCGATGATGAAGTTGAAAAAATCGCAATCTTTGATGTCGCAACAGGAAAAATAATAAGAAGTGTTGAATTAATAAACATCTTCCCTGCTACTCACTTCGTAATGAACGAAGAAAAAAAAGAAGAAGCTATACGTAGAATTAAACAAGAACTAGATGAAAGAGTTGCTTATTTCTTAAGCATAAATAAACCACTAGAAGCAGAACGTATTAAACAACGTACAATGTATGATTTAGAAATGCTAAAAGAAGTAGGAAGTTGTTCTGGTATAGAAAACTACTCAAGACATCTTTCTTTAAGAAATGAAGGAGAAACTCCATCAGTATTACTAGATTTCTTTGATAAAGATTATTTAATGATCATTGATGAATCACATGTAACTATTCCTCAAGTTAGAGGTATGTATAATGGTGATAGAAGTAGAAAGCAAACATTAGTTGATTATGGTTTTCGTTTACCATCAGCTCTTGATAATAGACCTTTAAATTTTCAAGAGTTTGAACAAAAAATCAATCAAGTCGTTTATGTTTCAGCAACTCCTGGTGATTATGAACTAAGTAGATCATATGAAATTATTGAACAAATCATTAGACCTACTGGTCTTCTTGATCCTCTTGTTGAGGTTCGTCCGACCCTTAATCAAATAGATTATATTCTTGCGGACATCAAAGAAAGAATAAAAAATAATGAACGAACATTAATTACAACCTTAACAATTAAAATGAGTGAGGACTTAACTGCCTACTTAAAAGAAGTTGGTATTAAAGTAGCTTACCTACATTCTGAAATTAAAGCCTTAGAACGATTAGAAATCATTAGAGCTTTAAGAAAAGGAACATACGATGTATTAGTTGGTATTAACCTTTTAAGAGAAGGTCTAGATATCCCTGAAGTTAGTTTAATATGCATACTTGATGCGGACAAAGAAGGATTCCTAAGAAGTGAAAGATCATTAATTCAAACAATAGGTCGTGCCGCGAGAAATGCTAACGGTAAGGTAGTACTTTATGCCGATACAATGACTGACTCAATGACAAAGGCAATCAACGAAACAAATCGTCGTCGTAAAATTCAAAATGAATATAATATCGAACATCACATAATTCCTCAAACAATCATCAAAGAAATTGGTGAATCCGTATCAATCGTTAACCCTGATACTGGTGAGGTCGTTGAAGATGTAATTGACAAAGAAACATATAAGACAATGTCAAAAGTAGAAAAGAAACAATTAATTGAAAAATTAGAACTTGCGATGAAAAAAGCATCAAAAGAACTAAATTTCGAAGAAGCAATAATGTTAAGAGATACAATCTTAGAACTAAAAGCAGAAAATTAAAAAGGAGGAGTATATATGCCTAATAAACCAAAAGTAATAATCGGTCTTTCTGGTGGTGTTGATAGTAGCGTTGGTATTATAAAACTACAAGAAGCTGGCTATGATGTAGAAGCAATGTTTATGAGAAACTGGGATTCTGCAGTTAATAATGATATTTTAGGCAATCCTGATTTAATGGATGAAGTATGTCCACAAGAAAAAGACTATATGGATGCCAAACGTGTCGCAGAACAATTAGGTGTAAAACTATATCGTATAGACTTTATAGAAGAATATTGGAACGAAGTATTTACTTATTTTCTAGATGAATACAAACGTAATCGTACTCCTAATCCGGATATTTTATGTAATAAAGAAATTAAATTTAAAGCCTTCTTAAAGAAAGCAGAAGAAATGGGAGCTGATTATATCGCAATGGGACACTATGCAAGAGTTATCCATGATGGCGATAAACACTACTTATTAAGAGGTGTGGATAGTAATAAAGACCAAACATACTTTCTATCTCAACTTACATCAGCTCAACTTTCAAAAGCTTTATTTCCAGTTGGTGATTTAACAAAACCAGAAGTAAGAAAAATTGCGGCTGAACATAATTTGGTTGTAGCCACAAAAAAAGATTCAACTGGTATTTGTTTCATTGGTGAAAGAAATTTCAAAGAATTTCTAAAAAATTACTTACCAGCTCAACCAGGAAATATGGTAACATCTGATGGAACTGTCGTAGGAACTCATGAAGGTATAATGTATTATACTATTGGTCAAAGACATGGTTTAGGTATTGGTGGCCCAGGAGAGGCTTGGTTTGTAATTGGTAAAAATCCCCAAAAGAATGAATTAATTGTGGGACAAGGTGATGAACAAGAATTACTTTTCGCAAACAAAGCTATCATTAAAGACATCAATATCATTAACGGTCCCCTTGTAAATACTGATACCTTATCTGCGAAATTTCGTTATCGTGCTCCAGATGTAAAAGTAAAAATTAAATATCTTGATGATAATACAATTGAAGTTATAACATCAGAACCAGTCAAAGCCATAACACCAGGTCAAGCCTGTGTATTCTATGATGGAGAGTATTGCCTTGGTGGTGGTACTATTGATGAAGTATACATGGATGATGTGAAACGGAGATACTAAAATGAGCGAACGTATTGACGGAACAATTGTAAAAGTTCACTTTTATAATGTAGACAACGGCTATACCGTTGCTCTTTTTGAAATAGACTACAAAAATCAAAAAAACAAAGAAGTTAAAAAGAAAATCTTTGGTAATACTATTAATATCGTAGGATATTTTGATCATGCTGTGTATCCAGATGAAGAATTAGTTCTTGATGGTGAGTTTGTAAAAGATAAAACTTATGGTCTTCAATTTAGGTTTACATCATTTGAACGTAAGGCTTTAAACAATGAATATGGAATTGTCTCATATTTATCAAGTGATTTATTTCCAGGTGTTGGTACTAAAATAGCCAAGCAAGTCGTTGAACACCTAGGTACTAAAGCCATTGAGTTAATTAAACATAATCCCGATTGTTTAGATGAAATCGGAATACCAAAAAAAGCCGCATCAACAATTTATAGTGGTATAATCAATGATCAAAGTAATCAAGAGGCGGTAATCTTTCTTTTGGAAAATGGTATTACAATTGATATGGCCAATAAGATTACAACTAAATTTGGTCCTAGTATTATCAGTGAATTAAAAGAAAATCCATATATATTAATGGATAAAATTGAAAGATTTGGATTCAAGAAAAACGATCAATTTGCTTTAAGACTTGGAATAAAGAAAGATGCAACCGTAAGACTTAAAGCTTTGCTTGGATATGTTTTAAAAGAATTAATCTACAATTCAGGTAATAGCTATGTAACTAGAACTGACCTTTACACTAAGGTTACGAGTTATGTACAAGAAGAAATTGAAAAATCTAAATTTGAAAACATTTTAAATATTCTTGTTACTGATAAAAAGATATATATGCCAAATCCAGATGAAATCTTTGATTACAAGCTATATACTGAAGAAACTGAACTTGCTAAAGAAATTGTTGCTCTTTTAAAGGGAGAAAGAAACCCTGAAAAACCAATGATACAATATGATGAAAATGTCATTGAAGATTTATACAAAGAAATTGAAAAAGAATCATCAATTGCCTTTAACAAAGAACAATGTTTAGCAATTAAATCTGCCTTTACTGAACCAGTAGTAATAATTACCGGAGGACCAGGTACAGGTAAAACAACAATTGTTAATGCCATCGTAAAAATGTATTTAAAACTAAATAAAGATAGCTCGGCTTTAGCTGATATGATAGCTATACTTGCTCCAACCGGTCGTGCAGCTAAACGTTTAAAAGAAACAACAAGTATGAATACTTCAACCATTCATAAGTTTTTAGGATATATCGGTGGAGAACGTTTTGAATATAGTAAATACAATCGTACATCTGCACGTTTAATCATTGTTGATGAATCATCAATGATGGATTTACCTCTAGCATATCGTTTGGTAACTTCAATGCATGAGGATGCAAGATTAATAATTGTAGGAGATGTCGACCAACTTCCTGCCGTTGGTCCTGGTCAAGTATTAAAAGACCTTATAGATACCAAAGAAATTAAAACAATTAGATTAAATAAAATACATCGTCAAGCTGAAAATTCAAATATTATAAAGCTTGCACATAGTATTAATGAAGGAAAGATCCCAGAAACCATTTTAGAGAAACTTCCTGATAGAGTCTTTATTCCGACTGATAATGAACATTTACCAAGTTTAATTATTGAACTAGTAAAAAAAGCAGTTGATAAAGGTAAAGATATCAATAAAGATGTCCAAGTTTTAATCCCGATGTATAAAGGTGATGTAGGCATTACCGAAATCAATAATAAGATTCAAGCTTTAGTCAATCCTTTAAATGATAATCAAGAATTAAAAATATTTGGAGTTAGCTATCGTGAAAATGATAAAGTAATTCAACTTGTTAATCGTGCTGATAAAGGAATAATGAATGGTGATATAGGATATATATATAATTTTAAATATAAAGATTTTAAAATTAATGGTTTATCCGTTATGTTTGATAGTGGCATCGTTGATTATACTCTTGAAGAAGTAGAAGAATTATCTTTGGCTTATGCCATAAGTATTCACAAGGCGCAAGGTAGTGAATTTGATTTAGTAATTATGCCGATATCTACCAAACACTACATAATGTTAAAACGAAAACTAATTTATACAGGTATTACAAGAGCTAAAAATAGCTTAGTTTTAATAGGTGACATAAAAGCACTTCAAATGGGTGTTCACCAAGTTGAACATAACCGAAAAACAATATTGAAAGATAAAATAATTGAATACTTACATAATCCATTAAGTGAATCTAATGATGAATTAATAATTGATGATGAAGAATCAGCTTTTAATGTATTAGGTGAAAGAGAAATTAAAGGTATAAAACCAAGTGATTTTGAAGATTTTTAAGAAAAAAATACCAAATAATTGTTTGTATAAGTTATTAAAAAAAACTAATAATAAAAATGCTAAACAATATATTTGAGTACTATCTGAAAAAACATATAATATTCACTGCGTTTAAATCAATAGTTATATAATATATTTCTGAATTTAGCACTTTAAACTTCAAAGAAGAGGTGATAGTTTTGAAATCATCGGTATTCCCGTTTCTCGCGGGAGGAATGACGGTTTTAGGTGTTTGGCTCGCATACGCTAATCGTACCGCTCTTGACAAGTTGGTAAAAAGTATTAACGATACAACCGAACAAACAATCCAAAAGTTTAAAGCCAAAATGGATAATATGAATTGTGAGTGTCAAGGATGCAATTCTGATAATCCTAGTTAAAAAGACTTCCAAGTGAAGTCTTTTTTTAATTTAATTGTGTCTTATGTAGTGAGTAGAAAAATATCTACAAAAATTAAATAAATTTGAAAGGAAAAAATATGGAAGAAAAAATTTTAGTTCAAACAGATTCTAAGAAGCTATCTTACTTTGCCATAGCATTTGCTTCTATTGGTATTCTAGTTACATTATGCTTAGGATTTGCATTACTTGATGTTGTTGATCTAGAAATTGTTGCATTTATCCCAGCGATGGTAGTTGTAATAATTTCAATCTTTTTATTTTTAGGAATAGGAGATATTACTGTAACTAATAAAAGAGTTTATAAAACTACATTGTTTAAAACAATAATGGTATTACCACTAGATAAAGTCTGCAGCTATGCAACAGGTTCATGTTTTAAAACAGTAAAAGTAAAAACCCCTTCAGGAACAGTTTCATTAATGTTTGTAAACAAGTATAAAGAAATTCAAGAAGCATTAGATTCATTAATCATAGGTCCTGAAGTAAAAGCACCAGAAGAATAAAATCAACAAAATATAATAGTAAAGAAAGTTAATATAAAATAACTTGATTTGCTATTAAAACTAAATAAAGGCGTGAGGACGCCTTTTTTTAAAAATAATATGTCAACTTTTTTATTAGTTTTAATTTTTGTGATATAATAATAACGATGAAAGAAGGGATAATATGAAAAATTATGAATTATTAAAAGAAAAATATATCGAAGAAGTTGCATCTAATGTAAAGTTATTAAAACATACTAAATCAGGTGCTCACATTCTTTTATTTGAAAATGAAGATCCAAATAAAGTATTTTCTGTAGGATTTAGAACTCCACCAACAAATGATACTGGAGTCCCTCATATCCTAGAACACTCAACATTATGTGGTTCAAAGAAATTTCCTGTTAAAGATCCTTTTATTGAATTATTAAAAAGTTCACTAAATACATTTTTAAATGCTATGACATATCCTGATAAAACAGTATATCCAGTCGCAAGCTTAAATGACCATGATTTTAAAAACTTAATGGAAGTATATATGGATGCGGTATTCTATCCAAATGTATATCTTCATGAAGAAATATTTAAACAAGAAGGTTGGCATTATGAATTAGATAGTGTAGATGGCGATATAATTTATAATGGTGTTGTATATAACGAAATGAAAGGTGCTTTCTCAAGCCCTGAACAAGTCGTAATGCGTGTATCACGTCATGCATTATTCCCAGATACTACATATGGTGTTGAATCTGGAGGTGACCCTGAATTTATACCTGATCTTACATATCAAGAATTTTTAAAATTCCATCAACGTTTCTATCATCCATCAAATAGTTATATCTTCCTATATGGAAATATGAATATGGATGAAAAACTAGAATGGATGGATAAAGAGTATTTAAGTCATTTTGATAGAATCCCTCAAGATTCAGATATTGAATATCAAAAATCATTTAAGGAACCTCATTATGAACAATACTTCTATCCAGTTGGAAAAGAAGAATCACTTGAAAATAAAACATACTACTCATATAATGCGGTTGTGGGAACATATAAAGATGTTACTTTAACTTATGCATTCCAAGTTTTAACTTATGCATTATTTAAGGCTCCAGGTGCTCCATTAAAACAAGCTTTAGTTGCATCAGGTATTGGAAATGACATCTTAAGTGATTTTGATAGTGGTATGAAACAATCAGTATTAAGCGTTATTGTAAAAGATGCTCCAGAAAACAAACTTGAAGAATTAAAATCAATTATTAATAATACTTTAAATGATTTAGTAACCAAAGGTATTGATAAAAAATCTTTACTTTCAGCTATCAATTACTATGAATTTAAATATCGTGAAGCTGACTTTGGCGGCATTCCTGCTGGACTTGTATATGGATTAAATGCTATGGATACTTGGCTATATGATGAAAATGATCCATTCTCTACACTTGAGTTCTATCATATTTTTGATGAATTAAAAGAAAAAGTTGAAAGCAATTACTATGAAGAATTACTTAAAAAGCATTTAATTGATAATCCTCACATTGCTTATGTAACAGTATCTCCAAGTAATACCTTAGGTGAAGAAAAAGCCAAAGCTTTAAAAGATAAATTACAAGCTTATAAGGATACACTAACAAAAGAACAACTTGAAAAATTAGTAGAAGATACTAAAAACCTAAAAATATATCAAGAAACTCCATCAACTGAAGAAGAACTTGCGACAATACCATTACTTACTAAAGATGATATTGATGAAAAAGTTGATAATGTTGAAAACATAGAAGAAATCATCGATGATGTTAAGGTTATCAAACAAGATATAGATACAAAAGGAATTAGCTACTTTACTTTAAATTTTGATACTAAAAATGTACCGCTTAATTTAATTCCATACATTGGTTTGTTAAATAAAATTTTAACAAATGTAGATACTGCTAATTACTTATATGAAGATTTAACAAAAGAAATAAACATTAATACTGGTGGTATCACTACATCTTTTACTGCCTATAGTGTAGGTAAAAATGATGTATTACCATTATTTACAATTAATGCAAAAGCCCTTGATGCGAATGTTAATTACATCTTTACATTAACAAAAGAAATAATTACTTCATCTAAGTTAGACAATAAACAAAGAATTAGAGAAATAATTATGGAAGCAAAATCACAATCACAAATGTTCTTTATGGAAAGTGGTCATGCGGCAGCTGTTAATAGAGCTTTATCATATCTTCGCTCTGCCAATTTATATAATGAATATGTAAGTGGCGTAGCACAATATCAATTCATTGAAAGTTTAGTTAAAGACTTTGATAATTTATATCCTACAATTGTAAAAAATCTTGAAGAATTAATGAAATATGTTTTCCGTAAAGAAAATCTAATTATTTCTTATACAGGTAAAAACTTTAAATATGAAGAAGAAATTATGAATTTCTTACCTTCTTTAAGAAATGATAAAATTAAGAAAGAACCATTTGCATTTAAAGAAGACACAAAGAATGAAGGATTCAAAACTCCATCAACAGTTCAATATGTTGCAAGAGTAGGAAATTATGAAGATCTTGCGACATACACAGGTGCTTTCCAAGTTTTCGCAATGGCTCTTCGCTATGATTATTTATGGATGAAGGTTCGTGTACTTGGTGGAGCCTATGGATGTATGGCTAATTTCCAAAGAAATGGTAATGTCTTATTTGTATCATATCGTGATCCAAACCTAGATCGTACAAATGAAGTATATGAAGGCATTCCTGCTTACATTGATAATTTCAATCCAACAAATGAAGAGTTAACAAAATACATCATTGGTGCTATTGGTTACCTTGATACTCCAAGAACTCCTCGTGAACAAGGACAACGTGCTTTCACTAATTACTTACAAGGTATCACCTATGAAGATTTAGTAAGAGAAAGAAAAGAAGTAATCAATGTTACTTTAGAAAATATCAAAGCATTAAAACCTTTAATTGAAAAAGCCTTAAAGGATGATGCAATGTGTACAATTGGAAATGAAAATAAAGTTGAAGAATCTCCTTTATTTAAAGAAAAGAAATATCTAATGAATATATAAGAACAAATAAAAAAGCGTTCCCTAGAAGTAAGGGAACGTTTTTTAGATTCTAATTTTAATTTATTAAATGCCTTTAATATTTTGAAAAAATATGATAAAATATTTAAAAAGAAGGTGAAAGAATGCAAGATATCACAAAGTTACTAGATAATCCAAAAACTATCTTTTTATGTTCATCAGATATAAAAAAAGACTTAGTAAATAAATATAGTTCAAAAATGCATAAAGCTATATTTAAATCTTTTGTTGATTTTAAAAAAAATTTATTTCCTGAAATTGATTTAAAGATGATTATTACCAACAATTATAATGATGAAGATTTGGAAATAACAAAACTCAAATTAGAAAATGCTTGTTTAATACAAGATGATTCACCTTCACCTTTTATTCACGACCTTTATGAATTAAAGCTTAAGAATAACCTTTTTATAAATAAACAAATGTTAGACTATTTTAATAGATATGATATATATGTAATTAATTATGAAAATGATGATGATCTATTAAATATTTGTTTAAAAGAAATAAAAAATAAATATTACTTATCATTAACTAGTCAAGAACTAAAATATAGACATATTTTATATCAATTCAATGACTATGAAGAAGAAATTATATATATTACAAACTCTATATATAAACTATTAAAAGAAAACGTTGATATAAATAAAATTGTAATTAATGAAGTATCACAAGAATATTTAATTAAATTAAAAGAAATTTTTTCTTTATATAATATTCCTCTTGAAAAAAATGAAAAGACTTCACTTTATGATGTAAATGAAGTAAAAGACTTTATTCATGAAATTTTAAGTGAAGAAGGATTATTCAATGAAGTAATTACTAAAAAAATAGAAAATAAAACTCTATCGGTAAACATTATAGATACTATCAATTGCTTAAGTGTTTTAAATTACTTTAATTATCATACAAATGATAAAAAATTAAATAATATTATAAAGTATATTTTAAAACATACGTATATTAAATCAAAATTTGAAAAAAATGTGGTGAGAATAGAAAACATCTTTGATCATATTTATGATGAAGATACATATATCTTTTTATTAAATTTTAACCAAGATGTTGTACCAGTAACATTTAAGAATAATCAATATTTAAGTGATGAGATAAGAATAAAAAATAATCTTGTTACAAGCACATTTAAAAATATAGTCACTAAAAATCATGTAATTGAGACAATAACTTCTCTAAAAAATCTTTATATGTCATCTTCATTAAAACATTTTGTAAGAAACTCACTTTTAGAAAATAGCAAGTTAGTTTCAAATATTAGTGTTGAAAATAAAAAGATAACATTAGATGAGATAACTTCCAAGTCTGCAGCAAAACTATTGTTTATCAAATCATTTAATAAATATAATCTTTATCATGAAATAGATGATACTCTTCTAAAAGGATATAATTATTTTTACAATGAAATCAAGAATAACTATGATTCATGTTTTAAAGGAACAAGTAATTTAATTATTAACGATTTAAACCAAGAATTATATTTATCTTATTCATCTTTAGATGATTATTTTAAATGTCCATTTAAATATTATTTAAAGCACATATTAAAGATAACTAATGAAAGTGACTCAACAAACGATAATCCAAGTCTTTTTGTTGGTACGCTATTCCATGATGTGTTAGAAAAATACGTTAGGATGCAATTTATTGAAAATAAAGAAATTACGGATGTAACAACTTTTATTGATGAGGAAATTCATAGTTTTGTTACAAAAAAAGAAATTAACTTGAGCCCAAAATATAAAATATATTTCAACATCTTTAAAGAGAACTTATTCAATATCATTAAAAGAATAAAAAATAGTGATGAAAATTCATCATTTAAAGTAGTTGATGTTGAAAAAAAATTCAAACTTCATTTAGGTAACAATTTATATTTAGTTGGCACGGTTGATAAAATCTTACAATATAATGACTACTACATAGTCGTTGATTACAAAACAAGAAATGTTGATTCAAATTTAAATGATATTGATAAAGGCTTAGAATTACAACTTCCAATATATATGCTTTTTATAAAGAGCATGGATGAATTATCTAAATTTGGTGGTTTATATTTACAAAGTATTTTAAAAAGTACACCTTATCGATTTGATGAAAAGAAGCCATATGATACATTATATTTAGAAAGTACAAGATATGCTGGATATACAAATATGGAAAGTGATGTAATAAATGCTATCGATATGGCTTGTTACACAGATGAAAGAATGTTACCAACAATACCATTTAAAAATAATGGAGATTTGACAGCTAACTTTATCAAACATGCCTTATCAGATGTAGACTTTGATAAAATATCAAGTTATGTACAAAATTTAATAATCGAGGCATCAAAGAAAATACGCAATGGCGAGTTTCCAATTTCCCCAATTAAACTTTCAAATGAGGAATCAGCATGTAGTACATGTAATATGAAAAAGATATGTTATATGACCCCTAAGAATACCAGAAATTTTGTTAAGAATAATAATCTTGACTATATCTTAAAAGAAGGAGGATTGAATGATGAAGTGGAGTAAAGAACAACAACTCGCAATATATGAGTCAAATAAATCAATCCTTGTAAATGCTGGTGCTGGGTCTGGTAAAACAGCAGTGCTTACCGAACGCTTATTACAAAAAGTAAAAAGTCAAGAAAAACTAGAAAACTTAATAGTTTTAACATTTAGTGTTTTAGCTGCATCTGAAATGAAAGAACGTTTGAGAAAGAAACTCCAAGAATCAAATGATCCTAATTGCTTGAAAGAACTTGCTTATATCGATCAAGCAAACATTCAAACCTTTGATTCCTTCACAAATGAAATTGTAAAAAAATATCATTACACTTTAAACATTCCAAGAAACATTAATATTGTATCAGGAAGTGAATTTAAAATAGTATCACTAAAAATCCTTAAAGAACTTTTTGATGAATATTATGAATCAAATAATCCTAGTTTTAATCATTTAATTAAGACATATACAGTTAAAGATGATGCGGCACTACTAGATACGTTAGTTAAACTATATATGGATATTCGTTTAAAACCTGATTATAAAAAGACATTAAAAAATCATAAATTATTTTATGAAAAAGAATATGTCGAAAATCTAGAAAAAGAATATCTTCAAATGATTAAACAAAGAATTAAAGAATTAAGTACATTCATAGATGAACTTGAAAAATACACTAGTGATTCTAAACTACATGAACATTTTCAACAACTATGCAAAATCTATGAAAGCCTTCTTGAAGCTGATTCGTATGATGAATTATGCATCATTAAAAATTTATCTTTCCCTACCCTTCCTCGAACTAAACCAGATGAAGAAAAAAACATATATTCAGATATATATAACACCTTAAAAAAATATATATCATCAATAGCTAGTCTTTTAATTTATAAGGATGCTGAAGAATTAAAAGAAGGGTATCAATCAACATCGGATGATACTTTAGTTATTATGGAAATACTTTATAAGTTGGATGTAAAATTAAATGAATATAAAAGAAGTCACAATGTCTATGACTTTACAGACATTCAATTTATGGCTATTCAAATTCTTGAAGAAAATGAAGAAATCAGGGAGAGCATTAAAAATAATACTCATGAAATATTAATTGATGAGTATCAAGATACTTCAGATGTTCAAGAATATTTAGTTGGATTAATATCAAATAATAATGTCTATATGGTAGGAGATGTTAAGCAATCAATCTATCGATTTAGAAATGCTAATCCCAATATTTTTAAAGAAAAATATCATCTTTTAAAAGTAACTCCTCCTAATATGGTAATTGATCTTGCTAAAAACTTCCGTTCAAGAAAAGAAGTACTAGATATTGTAAATTTAGTATTTAAAAGTCTAATGTCGCCAAATATTGGAGGCGTAGAATATAACGAATCACATTATCTTAATTACGGATTTAGTACTTATGATCAATATGTTGAATCTAGTTATAAATTACGTGTTGTAAGATATGATGAAGAAAAACTAAAAACGGAATATAAAGGTTTTAATAAAAATGAACTTGAAGCTTTCTTTATTGGAAGAGATATTTTAAAAAGAATTAATGTTCAAAAAGTGTATGATAAAGAAACTAATGAATATCGCTCAATGACCTACAAGGATGTTGCTATACTTGTAGCCACCAAACAAACGATGGGACTATATAAAAAAATCTTTGAATATTTAGGCATTCCCCTAAAGACATATGAAGATATTGAAGTAAATGATAACAATGATATTTTCGCAATCACTAGTATGTTAAAAACCATTTATCTAATTGATAAGGAAAATTACGAAAAAGAACCTTTTAAAGAAACCATTGCTTCTTTCCTTCGTAGTTTCATTATTAACGAAAATGATCAAACCATAGCTGAGATTGTTATCTCAAGTGATCCATTAAAGACATTTTCAACGATGCTTCCAGATATATATCAAAAATGTCTAAATATCACTAATATGATTGCGACAACATCAATTTTAGAAATTCTAGAAACATGCTATAAAACATTTAATGTATATGAAAAAATGTTAAGTGTAAATGATGTAAACTTAACAGAATATATTATTAATTATACAAAAAATATCGTATCTAACCTAATTAACTTAGATTATACTTTAAAAGATGTTATTGAATATTTCGATACCTTATTTAGTGATGATTCATTAAAAGTAAAGATTTCGACTAACAATCTAGAAAATTCAAACAATGTAGTTAAGATGATGACAATTCATGCCTCTAAAGGCTTAGAGTTTCCTATATGTTATTTCCCAAATCTTTATAAAGAATTTAATTATTCTGATTTAAAAGAATTAATAACATATAGTAAGGATTATCAAATTCTAATACCTTATGAAAAAGATAAAGTATTAAAGAAAACAATGACAAAGTTACTTTATGATAACAAATATCATTTAGATGAAGTTGGTGAAAGAATAAGATTATTATATGTTGCGTTAACAAGACCAAGAGAACAAATAGTTTTAGTTTTACCAAACATGAAAAAAGAAATAAACTACAAAATAAATGATTTAATAAAACAAAACTTCAAATCATTTATGGAAATGATCAATAGTATATCTGAAGAACTATTGCCATTTACCGAAGAAATGGATCTAGATAGTCTTTCCTTAACTTTAGATTATTTAAAGCCAAATGAAAAACTAATGGACTTGGATGTAACTAAAAATGAATTAGAATTTGATAATATAGTAGTTAATGAAATATATGAAGATGAGGCTCATCCTTCAATTATTCATGGTACTTATCCAAGCCTTGAAGAAATGAAAATGATGGAAAAGGGTACTCATTTTCATAAATTACTTGAAATCATAGATTTGTCAAATCCTGATTTTACATTTCTTTCCAAAGAAGAAGAAAAAATGATAAAAAACTTTATTAATCATCCATTCATAAAAGATATGGAAATAATCCATACTTTTCATGAATATCCTTTTACCTTTATGTTAGATGATATTCATATAAATGGTATCATAGATTTGATAATTGAAACTAATAATGAGTATATTATTATTGACTATAAGTTAAATGATATTACTAAAGAAGGATATCAAAAACAATTAAATATATATGCGGCTTATTTAAAAAGTATAACCACAAAGAAAATATCTGCATATCTTTATTCTATTGTTCATAATGAATTTAAAAAAGTAATACTTGATTAGAAGGTGAAACAAAATGAATTTTTTGAAAAAAATAATTAACAAACCAATAACTATATGTATGATTATATTAGTATTAGTGTGTGTTGGTATATTCTCAGTAAGAAGTATGCCAGTTACTCTTTTACCAGATTTAAACATCCCGATATTAGGTGTAACAGTTGTATACCCTGGGGCTTCCGCGACCACAGTTGAAAATGATGTAACAACAAAATTGGAAACTTCACTTTCTAGTATATCAAAAGTAACAGAGGTCAAAAGTTATTCATTAGAGAATGCCTCATTCATTGTTCTAAGTTTTGAATATGAAACTTCACTAAAAGAAAAAGAACAAGAAATAAAAGAAAAAATTGCGGCTGCCAGCCTACCTTCAAGCTGCTATGAACCAGAAATAGTTAGTGTTGATTTTAATTCATCGGCACTTGCGACTATAGCTTTAACATGCGATAGTGATGATATTAATGAATTAAAAAACATCAGCAACACTTTATCAAATAAATTTAGTTTAATAGAAGGTGTGGGAAATGTTCAAATCAAAGGCCTACCTACAGAAAAAGTTTCTGTAAAACCAATCCTTGGGTTAGAAAGTACAACCCTTTTAATTGTTGAGGCTTTATCCAAATCGTCTTTAGATATACCGCTTGGTATAATTAAAACAAGTGATGGAAAAATATCTGTTAGAAATAATTCAGAAGCTAAAGAACTAATTGACCTTGCGAATACATCAGTATCAATTCCACTAAAAAAAGATACTTGGCAAATGCTTGAAAATATCAATCAAAAAATAGAAATAATTAAAAGAAGTTATGGTGAACTATTAAATACTATTGAAAAAACAAAATTAGAAGATTTACTTCAGACATTTAATAAAAAATCAAAAGAAGAATTAGATCAAACTATAACCAAGATAATTGAGTACAAAGATAAAATTGATAGTATTTCAGATGCTGATTATAATCCAGATGAAATTCTAAAAAAATATAGCTTAGTATTTTTAGCTTATGGTATTAAACTAGATAAAAGTTATATTGACTTTTTTAGAAACATTGATAAGAATGAATTAATTACTTTACTTGATGAATTAAAGAAAATTAAAGATACTAATTTAACAATATCCTTAAATCTTATTAATTTTATTTCAACTATTGACTTTACAAAAATAACTTATGATAATAGCAATACTGGTTATTATATTACTTCATTTTGCAATGTAACAAAGATAAATGAAGATGAAGTAGAAATTACTCCTAATTTAACGACCATTGATATCGAACAAACCAATGAAAGTTATTCATATTATAATGATCACCTTGCGGTAATCTTAGAAGTATATGGAAAGTCAGGAAGCAATACATCACAAATTGTTAAAAATGTAAAATCTATCATAAGTGAAAATGGTCAAAAAGATATAAATATTACGCTCTTAGATGACCAAGCTGAATTTATTGATGATTCAATTTCAAATGTTCTTTCATCAATTTTAATAGGTGGAGTTCTTGCTATCTTAGTAATTTTCTTCTTCCTAAGAAAGGTTCGTTCTTCACTTGTCATCGCAATAACCATGCCTTTAAGTGTTCTTACTGCCTTGATTGTTCTTTATTTAAAAGGTATAACGCTTAACATGGTATCTTTAGGTGGCCTTGCAGTTGGTATTGGAATGTTAGTTGATAATAGTATTGTTGTAATTGAAGCAATTACTAAACGTCGTGAAAATGATCATATGGATGTTGCATCAGCTGCATTACATGGTACAATGGATGTTGCAGGTTCACTTTTTGCTTCAACTTTAACGACAGTTTGTGTTTTTATACCAATAATGTTTACAAAAGGTTTAACAAAAGAAATTTTTACCGATTTATCATGGGCTGTAATTTTATCATTAACTTTCTCTTTATTAGTCGCAATCTTAGTTATTCCGTCACTTTATGCTTTACTTTGTAGAAGTAAGAAAGAAGAAGAAATTAAACCTGATAAGTTTACAACTAAGCTAGAAGGAAAATATCAAAAGATATTAGAAAAAGCTTTAACTAAAAAAACAATAATAGTTATATCAATGGTGGTAGTATTTATCGCATCAATTGGCCTTGTATTAACAAGAGGAATTGAATTTTTACCACCAAGTGATAAAGGTTTAATTGAAGTAACTTTAAATTATGATAGTCAAATAGATATTGAAGAAGCTAACAAACAAACACTTAAAGCTACAAACTTGATAAAAGAAAATGTAGATGATATTTCAAGTATTGCGGTATCTGTGGGAAAACTTGGTTTAATTAAAATGTCAAATGGAGCTTCAATTAGAATTCAACTAAATGATAAACGCAAAAAAACAAGCGAGGTTGCAGAAGACATCCGTAAACTACTAAATGAAACTTCAAATTATGATGTTTCCGTAAAAGAAGTTGATGGAATCGTTGCTTCAATCACAAGTGGATTTAATGATTTAACAATCAATGTTACGGGTAGTAATGAAGAAACTTTAAAACAAATAGCATCCGAACTTGAAAACGAATTATTAAAACAAAAAGGTATAACCGGAGTTAAAAATAATTTAACAACTTTACAAAAAGAATACAAAATAAAAGTAGATAAAACAAAATGCTTAGAATATGGTATAGATTATCAAAATCTAATCATGATGCTTCGTGTTGGGCTTGCGGGATATGAAACAGGTACAATTGAAGATAACTCTGAAGAAGTTAAAATTCAAGTTGTATTTAATAATCAAGCAATCACTTCATATGATGATCTTGCAACATTTGTTGTAGGTTTCAAAGGTACTAATACAATTAAACTTGTTGATGTCGCAAGCATTACCGAAACTGAAGAAAAGGTTCTTATCTTAAAAGATGATGGTAAACTTTCCCTTCAACTAAGTATTTCAACTTATGGAATTGACACTGGCACAGCTAGTCGTGAAATAAAGAAAGTAACAAACCAAGTTTTGTCAAATTATCCAGATGTAGTAGTAAAAGAAAGTGGAGTACAAGCCTACCTAAATGATGCTTTTAAAGGCTTAGCTGTTGCGTTAGTTATATCAATTTTCTTGCTTTACGCAGTTATGGCTTGTCAATTTGAGTCACTTTCTAAACCGCTTATCATCATGGCTTCAATTCCATTAACATTTACAGGAGCTTTCCTCGCCCTTACGATTACAAATGTAACATTAAATATTGTTTCATTTATTGGTATTATTATGCTGATGGGGGTTATCGTAAATAATGCAATTATTATGTTAGATGAAATTAAGAGATTAAAAGATGAAGTTGGTTTAAGTCATTATGATGCGGTAGTAAAAGGATGCACAAATCGTTTACGTCCAATCTTGATGACAACATTAACAACAGTTCTAGCGTTAATTCCTCTTTCATTAGGTCTTGGTAGAGGCGGAGAGTTAATGCAACCAATGGGAATTGTTGTTATGGGTGGTTTATTAATAGGTACAATTGTAACATTAATATTAATACCATCAATATATTGTGGGGTTAAAAAAATAAAGAAGGAACAATAATTTATAATCAAAAGGGGATTATAAAGGAGAAATAATATGAAACAAAGATCGATCACAACAGATCTACAACATTTAAAAATTAAAAGTCCAAACTTTATATATAATGCTTTAGGAACAGTTTGGAAAATCCTCTTTAAAAAGAAATATAATATACATGTAGAAGATAAAGTAAATTTAAAGAAAATTAAAGGACCATATATATTAATTAGTAATCATGCTTCAAGACTTGATTATATGTATATTGGTCTTCCACTACTACCATCTAGATTAAACTTCGTGGCAGGATATAATGAATTTTTTAGATCACATCTCCAAGGTGTCTTTAAAATTCTTCAAGTAATACCTAAAAAGAACTTTACATCAGATGTTAATACAATTAAACAAATTTCAAGAGTATTAAAAAATAATGGAAAAGTAATGATATTTCCTGAAGGAATGAGTTCAATTTCAGGTGCAAACCAACCTATAGTTGTTGGTACTGGTAAGTTTATTAAGCATTTTAAAGTCCCTGTTTATTATGCGGTAATCAAAGGTGGTTACCTAACAAGTCCTAAATATAATTTAGATGAAAGACCAGGAAGAGTAGATGTTACCTTTGATTCACTATTTACAGTAGATGATATCCAAAAATTATCAGCTGAAGAAATTGAAGATCGCATTAATGAAGCTATCTATCATGATGATTATGAATGGAATAAAATAAATCAATATAGTTATAAAGTAAATGAAAACTTCTTAAAAGACATTGGAGATTTATTATTTATATGTCCAAAATGTAAAAGTGAATTTACAATAACAAGTACTAACAATACAATAAAATGTTCACATTGTGGAAATGAAATTGATGTTGATGATAAATATAGATTACTTCCTCATAATGAAACAAGTGTAGTACCAGCAACTCAAACTGAATGGTTCAATATGCAAAGGGAAATAATCAAAAAGCAAATATTGGATGAAAACTATAAACTTGAAGAAGTAGTTGAATTAGGAATGCTAGATGATGAAAAATATTTAAAGAATCAAGCAACATCAAACATTGTTGGAGTAGGACTACTTACCTTTGATCATACTGGTTTAACATATAATGGAATTAAAGATAATAAACCATTTAGTTTTCACATTAATACAAGTGAATTACCAACATTTGGAATGTGTACAGATTTATCACGTTTCTATACTTTCTATCAAGGAACCTTCTATGAGTTTTATCCAAAAACAAGATGTGTAGAAAAATGGTTCTTGGTTGCTGAAGAAATGCATCGTCTTAATGGCGGTAAATGGCAAGATTTTAAATTTACAAAAAAGGAATAATTTTTGAATTATTCCTTTTTCTTTTTTAATTATTACGTATTATTAGTTGAGGTGATAGAGATGAAAAAAATGATTTTATGTCTAATAGGTTTAGTTGTCATTTTAACAGGTTGTTCTTCCAATAGTAAAGATATTATAACTAATCCCATAGATAGTGAATTCTATGAAGATGTGGATATTGTAATTGATATTAAGGGAGCTATAATTTTTCCAGGAGTATATACGGTAAAGAAAAATTCTTTATTAAAAGATGTAATTACGGTTGCTGGTGGTTTTACAAGCAATGCTGATATAGAAAAAGTTAATTTGGTGAAAGAAGTAGAAGCTAATGAAATGATTATCATTCCTTTTAAAGGTAGTTCATCCTCATCAAGTAATCTAATCAACATTAATACCGCAAGCCTTAAGGAGTTAACACAAATCCCTAAAATTGGTGAAACCAAAGCTAAAGCTATAATAGAGTATCGTGTTAAAAATGGTCCATTTAATAAAATTAGTGACATTACGAAAGTATCAGGAATTAGTGAAACAATTTTTAATCAAATTAAAACGCTCATTACGGTATAATGATACTATAAAAAAATGGGCAAAATATATATACATTGTTACTCTAAGCATAATTATATTTTTATGGCTTGTTTTTCATTTTAATATTATCTATTTGCTTATACTAATATTCTTTTTACTATTAGTATTCATAAACATGTCTTCTTTGTTAATTGTGATTTTTATCTTATATGGGATCATTAGTTTAAATATTTTATTTAGAAAAATAAATTATAATAAAATTCCCTATGATAATGTAATTATTGAAGGGATTATAATAAATGTTAAAAAAACAACTAAATCAAATCAAATAATAGTAAGCTCCCGAAATGTTAAATATCAGTATTATGATCCTAAAAATACATATCAAGTAGGTGACATCATTAGGATTGAAGGTGTTCTAATAAAAGAAAGTAAAAATCATGCTCCAATGTTATTTAATTATCAAGATTATCTAGAAAAAAACAATATAAGAGGAACAATAAAAATAGAAAAGACTTCATATCTAAAAAAAGGATTTGCATTATATTTAATCAATAGTACATTACAAAACTACTTTAATTCGCATTTTCCGCCCCAAACGGCGGGTTTTTTGGAAGCTTTATTAATAGGATATAAAAATAATCTGGGGGAAGAAAATCAAAAGAAAATACAAAACATAGGAATTAGTCATCTATTTGTAATATCAGGTCTTCATATGGGAGTATTAGCACTAATAATAAAGAAATTACTATTATTATTAAAAGTACCAGAAAAACATCACTTTAAGGTTATTACGCCATTTTTCATTATCTACTACATTATTTCAGCTTTTTCTATTTCCATTTTAAGAGTACTCTTAATATATATATTCAATTACTTAAATAAAAAATATTTACAAATGTTTTCCACCTTTAATATTTATAATTTAGTAATACTTTTAATTCTTTTGATTAATCCCTATTATATTAGTTCATATGCTTTTGGCTTAACTTTTATTATTTCAACATCATTGGTTTTAATTAATCCTTTATTAAAACATCAAGGAATTAAAGGCTTTTTCATCAATAATATGATAATAAGTTTAAATAGTTTAATTGTAACTTTACCTATTGTCATTACTATAAATCCTCAAATTAACTTTTTATCAATAATATATAATTTATTTTACATTCCTTTTGTCAGTTATATATTACTTCCATTTAGTATTATTGTATGTTTTTTACCGTTTCTATCTACAGCTTATGCGTTTGTTATTAACATATTTATGTACCTAACAACTAAACTTTCAAACATTAGTTTTGGACGCATGACCTTTAGTTCCGTATCCATAACTTTGCCAATTGTTTTTTACTTTTCATATATAATGTTCATTAAAGATAAACTTCAAAGGAAAAAACATTCTTTAAAATGGCTTGGTTTTATATTAGGAATTGTTTTAATTTGGAATAATACAATTATATTTAAGACAACAGATGAAGTAATCTTCTTAGATTTGCCGAAAGGAGAATCCACGTTAATTAGTTCAAAACATAATAAGTGTAATATTTTGATTGATACAGGCGAAAATAGTGGAACTGATTTAGAAATTTACTTAAAGAAAAAAGGAATCAAACGAATTGATTATCTTTTCATAAGTCATGGTGATTCAGATCACAATGGGAAGTTAGAAATACTAATAAAAGAGTTTAAAATCAAAAATGTTGTGATAACACCTTATGATAAAGTCAGTATCAAAAAATGTCAAGATGCAGCGTATAAGGGTAATATTCACTATTTCAAAAGAGGAAGTACTTTTAAAAAAGATAATTTAAAAATAAAATGTTTGTACCCCGTAAAAGACACTGGAGATACAAACAATAATAGTATGGTATTAAAAATTGATTATTTTAATACAACTTTTTTATTCACAGGAGACATCGGTAAAAAGAGTGAAATGGAGTTATTGAAACTAGAAAAGAAATTAAGCATTGACTATTTAAAGGTTCCTCATCATGGTTCATTAACTTCAAGTTCTGCTTATTTACAAGAATTACTTGATTATAAATATGCCATCTGCATGAATGGGTACCAAAATACATTTGGTTTTCCCAATAGTATAATAAGAAAGTCATATCAAGATAAAATCTTCTTAGTGACATCCGAAGAATCCAGTATTATCTTAAAGAGAAAACCATTAAAAAAAGAATTTGAAATTACATAGTAATTTTCTTAGTAACTTGAGATATAGTATTAATATTAATCACCATACTATTTTCATCAACCGAGGATGTAATAGTTGTATTACAACCAATTATACAATTTTTGTGGATAATTGTATTACCACCTAAAATCGTAGCTCCACTATAAATGGTAACATTATCTAAAATCGTAGGATGTCGTTTAACTCCCTTTAATTTACTTGAATCTTTGATTGATTTAGTACCTAAAGTAACGCCATGATATATTTTAACATTATTTCCAATAATAGTTGTTTCGCCAATAACAATGCCTGTACCATGGTCGATAAAGAAGTAATCTCCAATAATTGCTTTTGGATGAATATCAATACCCGTTTTTTCATGGGCATATTCAGTCATTAATCTTGGAATAAGTTTAATATTAAGATTAGATAATGCATGAGCAATACGATAAACAAAGATTGTGAAAAAACCAGGATAGGTTAAAATTATTTCTGATAAAGAGGTTACAGCAGGATCATTTTTACAAAAAGCTTTTAAATCTTTTTTTAGTTGTTTTTTAATTATCGGAAGAGAAGAGATAAATTGTTTAATCTTCTCTTCCTTCTTTTTATCACTAATGTTATTTCTTAGAATTCTTTTAATACAATTTATTTTATCAGCGTAATATTTTTCTTTTTTCCCTTTAATCTTTTCAAAATACGATGGGAATAAAAGACATCTTGTATTAAATAATAAGTGAATAATTTCTTGTTTATTGATAAACTTCATTATTCATCAAACCATTTAGATAAATATTTGATTCCATAATCAGGAGATATAAAAAGAATATTCTTATCAACAAGTTTTTTTTCTTCAATCAATTGTTTAACTCCTTGGAAAGCGGCACCAGTAGAAAAACCACAAAATAAGGCTTCTGATGTTAACAATTCTTCACAACCTTGTTTTGAAGATGCTCTTGAAATATTAAATATAGAATCAATTACTTTTAAGTTAAGAGTTGAAGGAATAAAACCTGGTCCGATTCCATCAATTACGTTGTTTTCTTTTGGTAAAATACCAATAATTAAAGTCTCAGGACTATGTTCCTTAAAGTATTTACCAACTCCAGAAATGGTTCCACCTGTACCAATTCCCATAACTATTCCATCAATATTATTTAGACTTTCAGATATTTCTTTTCCAGTTACTTCATAATGAGCAAGAGGATTGTTCATATTTTCAAATTGAGAAGGGATAAAGTAATTATCCATTGTACTAGTCATTTCTTTTAATTTTTCAAGACAACCTTTCATTCCATATTTTTTATCAGTTAAAATTACTGTAGCATGATAAGCTTTAAGTAATAGTACTCGCTCATTACTTACATTATTTGGCATAATAATTATTAATGGTAAATTATAATATAAACATACTCCCGCAAGTCCAATCCCTGTGTTTCCGCTAGTGGCTTCAATAATTGTAGTACCTTGTTTAATTAAACCTTCATTAAAGGCTGTAGTAATTATTTTTTTAGCTATTCGATCTTTAATACTTCCAAAAGGATTTACACCTTCTAATTTAACATATATATTATTATGATATTTTTCACTTAATTTTTTCAAATGAACAATTGGTGTTTCCCCAATTAAATCTAAAATATTATTCTTTATCATATTTCCTCCTAAAACATCTTATCTTATTTATATGCTTTTAAAAGAAAAAGTGTTATAATATAAGTGACCAAAAAAGGAGGAAACCTAAATGCAAACATATGAAGAAATAAAAAAGAACCCTAAAATACTTGCATATATTAATCAAGCTGATGCTTCCTTAAAAGCCCTAGGATATACTGAACACCACATAGCTCATGCTACACTTGTTGCGACAAGAGTTGAATATATTTTAAAAACTTTATGTTTTGATGAAAGAATGATTGAACTTGGAAAAATTGCGGGATTTTTACATGATATTGGAAATCTTGTAAATAGAGTTGATCACAGCCAAAGTGGAGCCATCTTAGCTTTTCGTATCTTAGATGAACTAGGATTTGAAGCTGATGATATTGCTTTAATTGTATCAGCGATAGGAAATCATGATGAAGGAACAGGCGTCCCTGTAAGTCCTTTAGCCGCAGCCTTGATTATTGCTGACAAATCAGATGTTAGAAGATCAAGAGTTAGAAATAATGATACTACAACCTTTGATATTCATGATCGAGTTAATTATTCGGTTACAAAATCAGAATTAAAAATTAATGAGGCTCATACTATTATAAAGCTTAAGTTATTTGTTGATACACATTATAGTTCAGTTATGGACTACTTTGAAATATTCATGAGCAGAATGATTCTTTGTCGTAAAGCCGCTCAAACTCTAAACCTTGAGTTTAAAATGATGTTTAATGAACAACAAATGATTTAATCAACAAAAGTAATTTGTAAGCATTTAATATTTAAAAAGGCAATATAATTTCATTTTACTTTACTAATTTAAAAAAATATGATATAATAAATGCGTTATTTTCTTTGGAGGTGTAGCAATGGCAAACATTAAACAACAAAAGAAACGTGATATTACTAACAACAAAAAAAGACTTTTAAATGCTTCATTTAAATCATCTTTAAAAACAGCAATTAAAGCTTTTGAAACTGCAGTAGCATCTGGCAATAAAGCACAAGCTCAAGAAGCTTTCAACTTTGCTTGCAAAAAATTAGACAAAGCAGTAGTTAAAGGTGTTTATCACAAGAATAATGTTGCTAGACAAAAATCAAGTTTAGCAAAAGCCTTAAATCAAATGGCATAATTAAATAGAAATCGGACGAAAACGTCCGTTTTTTCTTTCTAAAAATTAACTAAAACGTTTTTAATTGCTAGTTTTAAGTTATATTTTAAAAAAATTGTTATAATAATTATTAATAGAAAAGGAGTGATAATGTGATTAAAACTCTCGCAAAAAGTATTCGTGAGTATAAAAAAGCCACAATTCTTACCCCAATTATAGTATTCTTTGAGGTTGTCTTAGAATGTATAATTCCTTTTATAGTAGCTATGTTAATTGATAATATAGAGAAAGGATGTGGCTTAAACGTAATTTTAATGTATGGTGGAATTCTAACACTTATGGCTATTCTTTCTTTAACATGTGGTGCCTTCGCCGGTAAATTCTGCGCTAATGCTTCATGTGGTTTTGCAAAAAACTTAAGAAAGGATATGTTTGAAAAAATACAAACATATGCTTTTGAAAATATTGATAAATTTCAAGCAGCATCATTAGTTACAAGACTAACAACTGATGTAACATATGTACAATGGTCATTTATGACAATTATCCGTACGGCTATAAGAAGTCCATTTATGCTAATATTCTCATTTATTATGGGATTTGTTATGGGTGGACCAATAGCTTTTGTATATGTGTTTGTTATTCCAATTCTAACTTTTGGATTATTCTTAATAGCTAAAAAGGCTATGCCTATTTTTAGAAGAGTATTTAAAAAATATGATAACTTAAATAATTCAGTTCAAGAAAACGTAAAAAATATGCGTGTTGTAAAATCTTTCGTTCGTGAAGATTACGAAATTCACAAATTTGATTTAGCCGCAACTGATGTTTGTGCTGACTTTACAAAGGCGGAACGTATCCTTGCTTGGAATAATCCAATAATGCAATTTTGTTTATACACTATTATGATTGTTATTCTTTCATTTGGTTCATATATAGTAATTAGCAGTGCCGGTCTAAAGGTAAGTGTTAGCCAAATATCTGCCCTTCTTACTTATGGATTTCAAATACTAATGAGTCTTATGATGATTTCTATGATATATGTTATGATTACGATGTCAATTGAATCAGCTGAAAGAATATATGAAGTTTTAAGTGAAGAAACAACATTAAAGAGTCCAGAAAATCCAATATTTGAAATAAAAGATGGTTCAATTGATTTTGAAAATGTCGAGTTTAAATATGGAAGTAGTAAAACAATTCTAAGCAACGTAAATCTACATATTTCTTCTGGGGAAACCATTGGTATTATTGGTGGTACTGGAAGTGCTAAAACAACTTTAATTCAGTTAATTTCAAGATTATATGATGTAACAGATGGATCAGTTAAAGTTGGTGGTGTGGATGTACGTGATTATGATTTATTTACTTTAAGAGATCAAGTCGCTGTAGTGCTTCAAAAAAATATTTTATTTAGTGGTACAATTATTGAAAACCTTCGTTGGGGTAAACAAGATGCCACAATTGATGAAATGATTCACGCCTGCAAGCTTGCTCAAGCTGATGATTTTATTAGAAGCTTCCCAGATGGATATAATACATACATTGAACAAGGTGGAGCCAATGTTTCAGGTGGTCAAAAACAAAGATTGTGTATCGCAAGAGCACTATTAAAAAATCCAAAAATTATTATTTTTGATGATTCAACTAGTGCAGTAGATACTAAAACAGATGCTTTAATCAGAAAAGGCTTAAAAGAATATATTCCAGATACTACTAAAATAATAATTGCCCAAAGAGTTGCAAGCGTAGAAGATGCTGATAGAATAATCGTTCTTAATAATGGTGAAATTTGTGGAATTGGTACTCATGATGAATTGTTGAAAACTAACACAATTTATAAAGAAGTATATGAATCACAAAATAAGGTAGGTGAGTAAGATGACTTGGATAGTATTACTTGTTGTAGTTCCTACATTGATCTTACTTGGTACAATACTTGTTTATTCAATTATTAAAATGAGTAAGTCATCAAATAAAAATACTGTTGTAAAAGAAAAAACTCCTCATCAAAAGAAAAAAGGAGTTATGGGAAGAATATTAAAAGAATTATTTAAAGCTTATCCTACCCTTTTACCAATTACAATTGTTTTTATTGTAATAAATGCTATCGTTAGTGCAGTTCCATCAATTTTCATGCAAAAAGTAATTAGCATTATGGAAACAAGCTATAAAGCAGGTGATTGGAATAGTGTTTCTGGTTCAATAATAAAACTAGTTATAATTCTTGCGGTACTATATATAATTTCTCTTATTGCGGGAATTGTTTACAATCAATTACTCGCTATAATAACTCAAGGTTTCTTAAAGAAAATGCGTGCTAAAATGTTTGATCATATGCAAACATTACCAATCAAATATTTTGATACTCACAGTCATGGTGATATTATGAGTTATTATACTAATGATATTGATACCTTAAGACAATTGATATCACAAAGTATTCCTCAATTATTGATATCTGGTATTATTGTTGTTGCGGTATTATTTATTATGTTATATTATAGCTTCATTTTAACTCTTGTTGTTATTGTAGGTGTTATATTAATATTAATCGCAACAAAAATCATTGGTGGAAGAAGTGCTAGATACTTTATAGCTCAACAAAAAGCTATCGCTCAAACTGAAGGTTACATTGAAGAAATAATGAATGGACAAAAGGTAGTAAAAGTATTTAATCATGAAGAAAAAACAATGGAAGAGTTTAATAAAATAAATGAAGTATTGTTTGATGAATCAAATAAAGCAAATACTTTCGCGAACATGTTAATGCCGGTTTTACATAATATTGGTAATATTTTATATGTAATTGTTGCCTTTGTTGGTGGTGTGTTATTAATAAACAATGTTACTAATCCAAGCTTTTCTCATATGGCAATGGGAATAAGTATTGTTATTCCTTTCTTAAATATGACAAAACAATTTACAGGTAATATCAGTCAAGTATCAGGCCAAGTAAACTCAGTAGTAATGGGTATGGCTGGAGCAAGACGTATCTTCGATCTTCTAGATGAAGAATCAGAAGTAGACAATGGATATGTAACGCTTGTAAATGCGAAGATGGAAAATGGAGAAATCGTTGAAACAAAGGAACGTACTGGTATGTGGGCATGGCGTCATCCTCATCAAGATGGTACGGTAACATATACAAAACTTTTAGGTGATGTTCAAATGTATGATGTAGACTTTGGTTATGAAGAAAATAAAATTGTTCTTCATGATGTAACGCTATATGCAAACCCTGGTCAAAAGATTGCCTTTGTTGGTGCTACAGGTGCTGGAAAAACAACAATCACTAACTTAATTAATCGTTTCTATGATATCGCTGATGGTAAAATTAGATATGATGGAATTAACATAAATAAGATTAAAAAGGCAGATCTTCGTCATTCTCTTGGAATCGTATTACAAGATACTAACCTATTTACAGGTACTGTTCTTGATAACATTCGTTATGGAAAATTAGATGCAACCGATCAAGAATGTATTGATGCGGCAATCTTAGCTGGTGCTGATGAATTTATCAATAAGATGGCTGATGGTTATAATACTTATTTAACAAATAATGGTTCTAATCTTTCTCAAGGCCAACGCCAATTAATTGCTATCGCTAGAGCTGCTGTCGCAAACCCACCAGTAATGATTCTTGATGAAGCAACATCATCAATTGATACAAGAACAGAAGCCATTGTTCAAAAAGGTATGGATGCTTTAATGAAAGGAAGAACTGTCTTTGTTATAGCTCACCGTCTTTCAACAATTAGAAATGCTGATGTTATAATGGTTCTAGATCATGGAAGAATCATTGAAAGAGGTACACACCAACAATTACTTGAAAATAAAGGTGAGTATTATCAATTGTATACTGGTGCATTTGAATTAGAATAAAAAATAAAGATAGAAAATGTTGATGTAAATCATCTTCAATTTCTATCTTTTTTTGTATTTTAATGGTAATTCAACAAATAATATTAATATGAAAAAAATATTAATTATAATCATTCCATTTATTTTTATGATGTCATGTCAAGCGACTAAACAATCAAACACTATCCATTATAAAACAATAATGATAAATAATAGGGAGGTCAAATATCAAAAAGTAAACGATGTAATGGATAAAGTGTTTGAAAAAGAACTAACAAATATTTATAATAATTCAATCAATAAATCTATATCATCCATAAACTGTAAAACATATATATCAAAAAATTATATTAGTTATAAGATTAAAGAAGATACAAAAGATACTACTAATCTTTATACTCTTAATTATCATTTAGATACATTAAAAAAAGTAAACTTTAACAAAACAAACTTTATAAATTGGTTAAACAAATATAACAAAGAATACAACTTTAAAGAAGAAGATTTCTTTTTTTTAAAACCTTTGATTAAAGATAACAAGGTAGAAATATATATATCCCCATACCTAACAGGAAGTTTAACAAACTATCAAGAAATGCCATTTCGTGAAGAATTAATTAATGATACTACAGAGGAAATAAAATATGATAAAAGAATTGCATTAACTTTTGATGATGGGCCTTCAATAAAAACCAAAGAACTAGTTGACTTATTAGAAGAACTAGATGTAAAAGCTACTTTTTTTGTTTTAGGTACAAACGTCAAACAACATCCTGATGAATTAATATATATATCTAATCACAATCATGAAATTGGTAATCATTCATATAGTCATCCAGATTTCAAAAAAATATCGGTAGAATCTGGCATCAATGAAATTAACAAAACCCAAGAAGAAATATTCAAAGTTATTAAAAGATATCCAAGAATATTTCGTTTTCCATATGGATCAGTTAATAAAGAAGTGATAAAAAGAATTAAACTGCCAACAGTTTTATGGAATGCGGATTCTTTAGATTGGCAGTGCTATGATTCCCAAAAAATAATAGAAAAGTTAAAAAAAGAAATGAAAGAAGATAGTGTAATACTATTTCATGATTTCAAATATTACAATAAAGTTGCTATTACAAAAATAGTAAATGACTTGAAAAATGAAGGATATACCTTCATGACAGTATCAGAATTATTTGATTATACTAGTGAAGAAAGAATTAACGCTAAAATCTATAGAATGCAATAGGATTGAAAATAAATTATAAATAAATTATAATATAAATGGTAGGAGAATGTATAAATTTATTTATACATATTAGGTTTTACGTTTGCTTTCCTAAATATAAAAAAGTAAATATTTATGTTTTTTAATCATATATTAAAGTAGGAGATGAAACAATGAGAAAAGAAATGAGAAAATTATTTTTATTAATCTGTGTGTTTGGTCTTCTTTCTTTTGGTACATCATGTTTAACTGTGAATAATCCACTTGATAAAAATGATGACAACACTCAAGAAGAAACAAACAAAAACACTGATGGAAATCAAGAAAAACAAGGAGAAAAAGTAGATGACAAAAATGGTGATGAAGTAATAGGTATACCAAAGGTAAACTTAGAATATACTTTCAATCATCAAGAATTAGAAGCATTCTATGAAATTTTTAAATTAAATAATCAAAGAAGATTCATGATTCCAAATACTGAAAATGAATTATTTGCTTATTTTGATTATACTTTTACAAGTTCACCAGTTTCTCTAACTGATTGTCAAAATAAACGCTATGATATTTATTTTCCTTCATCAAAACTATATTTTGATTTTTCTTCAACGGGACCAAATAGTACCTTTATAAGCAAAGAAGTTGGTATTAAGGGAATTCTTTATGATATTTCTGAATTTGAATTTACAAACTATCTTGTTGAAATAAAAGAAATTCAAAATGTTGGTACTTACAAAATAAGTACTTATGATATTATAGTTGATGGAAACGTAATTGGAAACTTTGAATTAAAGACTATGTTTGGAAATATCGATGACATCTTTAACGCTGTTAGAAAAATGTTTTCAAATAAGAATAACTAAAATAAATAAACAAAGAGGACTAGTTTTACTAGTCCTTATTTCTTGAATTAACAACAATAAGTGGGTATAATATATTTGTAATTAGTAATTTAATAACTTTAATATAAGGAGAATACTATGGAAATTAAAAAAGATTTATTAAGAAAGAAAATGAAAAACATTGAATTTAGTAAAGTAGTAAAACTAAAAGATGAAGTAACATATAGAGAAGGAGAAGTTGTAAGTAAAACTTTAGCTCAAAATAACTATGTAAGTATAACGCTTTTCGCATTTGGTGATGGTGAAGAAATTAGTTCACATAAATCTGATGGTGATGCTTTTGTTACTTGTTTAGATGGAGAAGGAAAAGTAATTATAGATGGAATTGAATATTTCTTAAAAGAGGGAGAATCCGTTGTTATGCCAGCCGGTCATCCTCATTCTGTACATGGAATTAATAAATTTAAAATGTTATTAGTGGTTGTTTTTTAATGAATAAGGTTTTAAAATATTTTAAAGAAAGTACATACAAGCCTTTTGTAAAGCAAATTAGAGTATATGGCTGGCAAAAAGAATATGACTATACTTTAGTAAGTAGTGTTGTTCCGTTTCTATTTGAATCATTTGATGTGATATCTAATTTAGCTCCGAAAACAAATGAAAATAGACCTGGTAAAATAATGCCGAAATTTTATATTACTGTTCATGACACTGGTGATTCTGCACCAGAGCATACAGCTCAATTTTGGAGTGAAACAGTAAAAAATCAATACTGGAGTGAAGGCCCATATCATGCTAGTTTCCAATATGTAGTTGGAAATGATGGAATATATCATCAAATACCTGATAATGAGGTTGCATGGCATGCTGGAGATGGAACAAGATTTGATTATACACTTTATGATACGATGATAGATGGAACTAACAAATATCCGGTAATTACAATTAGTGATGAAGGATACTATATGATAGATGGAAAAACTACATGTGTAATGGCCCCAAGAGCTTACAAAGAGCATAACGGAAAAATAATATTTGATAGAGTTCCTAAAACCTCAGACTTAAATGATGATGGAATACTATGCAAACTCATTGGAAAAAGATATTACATTGGAGAAACTTATTTTAATCAAACATATGAAAAAATAGCCAATAGATGTGGTAATAATAATTCAATTGGAATTGAATCATGTATTAATGAAGGAACAGATATATATTACACATGGCAAAAAACAGCTAAATTAGTTGCCAATCTAATGAATGATAATCATCTTTCATTAGATGATGTAAAACAGCATCATTACTTTAGTGGTAAAAATTGTCCTCAAACTATGAGAATGAATAATCTTTGGAACCACTTTAAACAACTTGTTACTTTTGAATATGATGTTTTACAATTTATTAAAGAAGGATATAAAATCACATTTATTCCTCTTTCTAATGGTATCAACGAATTAGGAAGAATTACTGATAGTACTCTAAATTCATTTAAATATAAAATAATTACAAATTATCAAGGAAAAGCAGAAGAAGAAACATTTGAAATAACAATGTAAAAAATAAGGTAACTACACCAATAACGGTATAGTTACCTTTTTATAATTGCATAATTAGTAAATCTAAGCCTAGATTTTTATCAATTTTTCCTGTTTTAATACGGTAATCTAAATCAGCTAATTTTATTACATAGTTTTCTAAATCAACTAGTTTAAAACTTTTAGCATTCTTAACCATGTAGTATGCTCTACCTGGTGAAACATTATAAAATTTAGCAATATCATTTTGTGAATATCCAGCTTTTAATAACTTAGTAATATTTAACATATCAATGAATGAACTATTAATCATTCCTAAAATACCTGAGGCATCTTTGGTGTTTTTAGTTAAATCTAAATATATATTTGCGACTTGATTATGATTGTGGTCAACAATTGCTTTAATTAAATTAAATACTTCTTTTGATAAATCTTTATCAACCATTAACTTTATATCATTTGGGGTAATCATACCACCTTTACCTACATAATCGATTAATTTATTAATTTCTTGTTCCATTCTAACTTGATCATTGTTTAGGTATTCCATAAAGAGATTAATTGCTTCTTCTTTAATTTCAATATTCCACGTTGCAAAACTTCTAATAACCCATCCTTTTAATTCAATTTCTTGTGAATCATCATAATTGATTATTAAGGCAACATTCTTAAGTGTTTTATATACCTCATTAGTTGGGTTTAACTTTATACCATGAGCATCAACCATTAAAACAGTTGATTCGGCAGGGTTCTTTAAATATTTAATGAAGTTCTTCAAATCAGGAGATAATTCATCTTTATTTCGTGAAAGAAATGTTGGATTACGTAAAATTATTACTTTTAAATCTTCTAAAAAAGGAATTGTAATACAATCATTAATAATAGTATTTAAAGGAGTAATTTCACAATCATATTTAATAACAGCATAGGTTTGCTTATTAAAACCTTGTAAAATACGTGTTATTCTATTTTTAATAAATACTTCAGAAGTACCAGTAAATAAATAGACAAGATCATCATCTTTAGTTAAAGCCATTAAGAGTCCCTCCCTTTATTTTGTAAACATTCGTATATAATTTAATCAGAGATTTCTATCTGATTTTAATTATAACTAATTTATGATATACTTTTATTGAAGTTA
>CAKPAZ010000006.1 GCA_934133195.1 uncultured Bacilli bacterium
AAGAAAACAATAGAAATGGTAATTACACTAACATCAGCAGTAACCCTTCTTGCTTTTGTATTAAGAAAGAAACATTAATTTGGAGATTTAAAACAAAATGAAAAAAATTGACATTAGTAAGATGACTTTAAAAGAAAAAGTTGGACAAATGATAGGTCTTGCTTTTTCAGGAACAGAATATAGTGAAGAATTAAGGTATCAAATTGAAGAAATCAAAGCCGGCTTAATCATTTATTTTAAAGATAATTGTGGCAATCCAAAACAAATTTTTGAACTAAACAAAAAAATCAATGAGTGTGCAAGTATTCCTCCATTTATTGCGATTGACCAAGAAGGTGGAATGGTCGCAAGAGTTACAGAAGGAATAACACAATCACCAGGTGCAATGGTTATTGGTGCTACTCACCAATATAAGTATGCTTATCAATTAGCATACAACATGGGAGTTGAACTTCGTGATTTAGGTTTTAACTTCAACTTTGCTCCTGTAGGAGATGTAAACAATAACGCTAAAAATCCGGTTATAAATGTTCGTTCATATTCAGAAAATCCCGATGAAGTTGCAAAATATGTATATGAAGCAGTAAAAGGTTACACAGATGCTGGTTTAATGACTTCCATTAAACATTTCCCAGGACATGGTGACACTGCTGTTGATTCACATATTGGACTTCCTAAAGTCGATTTTGATTTTGAAAGAATTAATAAAATGGAACTTGTTCCTTTTAAACTTGCAGTTGAACATGATTTACCAGGTATCATGGCAAGCCATGTACTATACACAAAGTATGATAGCGTATATCCAACAACTTTATCTCATAAAATAATTACTGGATTATTACGTGAACAACTAGGTTTTAAAGGACTTGTAGTAACTGACTCATTAACAATGTCTGCAGTATTTGATAACTTCTCAATCGAAGAAATCGTTCTTCATGGATTTAATTCTGGTTGTGATATTTTACTTCTATGTGGAGCAAGAAATGTTCAAATGCAAAAAGAATTTGCAGATACAGCTCTTCGCCTAGCTGAAGAAGGAAAAATACCACTAGAAATGATTGATGCATCTGTTGAAAGAATATTGAAATATAAAGAAATGTTCAATGTTGGTGAAATGCCTACATCATTTGAAAAAATTGAAAATGAACTAGAAGAACCATCTAGAATGGCATTTGCTCGTAAAGTAATGGATGAAGGTGTTACCTTAATTAAAGATGAAAACCACTTACTTCCTGTAAAAGAAAATGAAAAAATACTAGTTGTTTTCCCTAAAATTAAAGTAGTAACACTTGCTGAAAATGAAGATAATAGCTTAAAATCATTAGGTGATTTTATGCCATTTAAGGTTGATAAGTATTATTCAACTATTGACCCAGATAAGGCTCAAAAAGAAGAATTAATAGCCCTTAGTAAGAACTATGACAAAGTAATTTACTGCAGCTATAACGCTTGTTTTAACCCTACACAAGCAGATTTAATTAATAGTCTTGATCAAGATAAATTAATAGTTATTGGAGTAAGAACTCCATATGATTTAAATGTTTTAAATGCCAAAACTTACCTAATTAGTTATGAAGCTAGTGTTCTAAGTTTTGAATCATTATCAAAGGTTTTAACAGGAAAAGTAGCTCCTAAAGGAAACTGTCCTGTAACATTAAAATAAGAAAAGAAGGTATGAAAAATGAAAGTTATTATTGTTAAAGATTATGAAGCATTAAGTGAAAAAGCAGCGGAAATAATCGCTAATAAAATTAAAGAAAAAAACAACGCTGTATTAGGTCTTGCGACTGGATCAAGTCCTATTGGCACTTATCAAAAACTTGTTGAAATGTGTAAAAAAGGTGAAATCAGTTTTAAAAATATCACCACTTACAACCTTGATGAATATTGTGGAATTGATCGTACACACCCACAAAGCTATTATTATTTCATGCATGACAACCTATTTAATCATGTAGATATAAAAGAAGAAAATGTACATCTTCCTGTTGCAAATGGAGCAGACCTTGCTTTATGTGCAAAAGAATATAATGATCAATTAAATAAAGTTCACATCGATTTACAACTTTTAGGTATTGGTGGAAATGGTCACATTGGATTTAATGAGCCAGGAACATCATTTGATCAAGAAACATTCGTTGTAAAACTAACTGACAAAACTCGTCAAGATAATAAACGTTTCTTCAATAGTATTGATGAAGTTCCAACTCATGCAATGACTATGGGTATTAAAAACATTATGAAGAGCGAAGAAATCTTAATGTTAATCAGCGGTGTAAACAAAGCTGACACTGTTGTTAAACTATTAACTGGTGAAATTACTGAAGATTTCCCTGCTTCAATTCTTCACAAACATCCAAATACAACTGTCATTATTGATGAAGCCGCTTATTCAAAAGTTAAATAATGGTAACAAAATAGACCTGCTTTTTCCAATGCAGGTCTATTTCTTTTAAAAAAATTAAAAAATATAAAAAAATGTTGCTTTAAGACTTGCAAAGCGCTTTCATTTATGCTATAATATAATCGCAAACGCTTTCAAAAATAAATATAGGAGGAAAAAAATTTATGAAAAAGTTATTTGCTTTATTAAGTACATTCGTACTTTCTTTAGCAATCGTAGGCTTAGCTACACCAACAGCTAAGGCAGCCGCTTCTGACAAATGGACAGAAGACCCTACTCTAGAAGCTGATGAAATACCTATGTATGAAATGGGTAGTATTTATACTACATTCCCTAATTATTATGACAATGCTGCGAAGGCAGACCCTAACTGGGGCGGCGCTTCAAGAATGTATCCTTGGAACGAAACAAGACTTCGTGTTGCTGAATATGATAAAAATGGAGAAGCTACTGGTAAATATTATGCTATATTCTTCTCTGGCTTAACAAGCAATGTTGACTCTGCTGGTAACCCTGCAAGTGGTGCTGGTAACAACATTAATGGTTATGCATTACAAGATGGTGTACCAACAATTGTTAGAGTTAACTCTAATACATTTGGAACTGACAAAGAAGTATTTAAATACAATACTACTCCAGCTGACCCATCTCTATCTCACTTAAGAGTTAACTTCGCTGGTCAAGATATTTCAATCGATATGATCGCTGTATCTGACAGAATCGGTGATGGTGGTAACAAACAAAACTTATACAACCGTATGTTTGTATTTGATGGTGAAGGTAGAATTATCCGTGGTGTTGCTATGGATGGTTTCTATGTAAAACCAGGTGCTGAAGGTGCTGCTGCTGATTTATGGGCACCAATGTTCTGCTACGTTGATGGTAAAGTTGTTCAATACATTGAAGGTGTAACAACTCCTGATAAAGTTGAAAAACAAGACACTAACGAAGACGGAAGCCCTAAAGTTGATGCTGATGGTAAACCTGTAATGGTTCCTACTGATGAAGATAATTTCTTATACAAGAGATTTATGTGGGAATGGTTCGAAGAAAAACCAACTAACGTTAACACTGCTACATACATGGCAGAAGGTTGGGATTGCGACCTTTGGGACTATGTAATTGATTCTCCAGATGGAAATGGTTATATGGCTATTGCTTTCTTAAATGGTGAAGGTTCTAACCATAAGATCAATGATAATGAAAAAGCTGTTACTAACGCTACAAGAGTTGCTGCTGGTCAAGAAGAAATCACAGCTGCTGAATACTATCGTGCATGCGTTAGAGAAATCCGTATCCCTAAAGATGGTGGAACATTTGATTTTGGTTACCTTGATAAAGGTGTTGCAACTGAAGCTGCTAAATTCAATAACATCGTTCGTGGTGCTTTCTTAAACGGACGTAATGTTAATAGTGCAGAAGTTAGAACTTATGACTTCTCAACTACTGGATTAAAAACTATCGAAAGAGTTGCTGGTGGATATTCTTACCAATTTATGGATCAAGAAGAATTAATCGTTGAAGTTATGAAAGGTCAAAGCTTCAAACCTGCTAACAACATTCTTTATGATGGACTTGCTTCAATGTGGAAAGAAAAGAACAATCTATTATCTTATAGTAAAGATCTTAATACATTAGCATTCATGATGAGCGTTAATGGCGCTGCTGTTGTTAATAAACCACGCTATCAATCAATGGAAGAAATGGTTGCTGATTTCAATGCTGACTATAAAGCATTCGCAAAAGATTACTGCAAACTTGATGATGCTACAGTAGATGCATTTGATGCGGCAAAAGGTAACTTAACTAATTTAAGTTGGAACTTTATTGGAACAAGTGCTCCTGGCGATGGTAAAAAGAATTTCTACACTTACTACAATGGTAAATGGGATTGGTTAGTTGAATATATTCATAGCTATGCATTATCTATGAAAGGTTCTAAACATGATTCATATGCTGGCGCTAACTGGGCTGGTCAATTTGAATCTACATTAAGCTGTGCTTCACCTTACAACTATATGTTATTATTCAATGCCTTCTTCCTAGGCACAAGATGTTTCGCTGAAGGTACTGAAACTGTAGGCGAAAAGACTTATACATTCACTAATCTTGGTTGGATTGAAAGACCTGCTGAAAATAAAACAAAATTTGCTGATTACACAATCGACACATCTGCAGATTCTGTTAACACAAGATATGCTGTTAAATTCACTGCTGAAAATACAGTTACTGGTGTAAGTTCTTCATTAACAATTACTTACATTGTAGTTGATGAATATACTCCTACAATCGAAGTTAATAAAGATGCATTATACATCACTCCAGAAGTTGTAGATGGTAAGATGGTTATTAACCCTATCAACCCTATGACATTAGTTAAAGCTTATGATGGTAGATATACAGATGCTGCTGGCATTAAAGGAACTGAAATTACTCAAAACGTTCACTTTACATCTGCTACATTAGATTTTGCTAACCCTACTGAAGGTGTACATAAAGTTACTGCTAAAGTAGTTAACAATGCTAAACACTATGCTGAAACTACATTTACAGTTGAAATCGCTGACGTTACTGCTCCTTATGTTGAATTCTATACTGAATTAGTTCTTCCTTATGGAACAACTTGGGATCCTAAACTAGCTGTTAAAGCTGCAGTAGATAACGTTGATGGTAACTTATTCAATAGTACAATTACTTGGTGTGTTGACGAAAGCTCAACTAAAGTTAAAACAACTAAACCTGGTAAGTACAATGTAAAAGTTTCTGTATACGATGCTGCTGGTAACGTAACTGAAATGCCTAAAGCTATTCAAGTTACAGTTCTTGAACAAAATGCTACAACTGCAGACGTTAAAGAAATTAATGATTTACTTGAAACAATTCAAGCTCTAGTTAAAGCTAATCATGATGAAGTATTAGATGAATTAGGTCAATTAGATCAATCAGCTAAATTAGATGAAATCACTGCTTTAATCGGTAGTCTTGCTACATCTGAACAAGTTAAAGCTGCTGCTGATGCAATCGCTCAACTTCCTAACAATGCAAGTATTGATGAAGTTAAAGCTGCAATCGCAAGCGTTAAGACTGTTGCTGACCAAACTCAAACTCAAGTTACTGAATTAGCTTCTAATAAAGGCTGCGGTAAGAAGAGTGCAATGTTCTTTGAATTCTTAGCTGCTGGATGCTTACTAGTATTCTTACTAAGAAAAAAACACTAATTAATTAAAAAAAGAGAGGGTGGAGGGGTTCTTCCACCTTCTATTAAAAATAAAGAAGATTATATGAATTATACTAAATTATCTGTTTTCAATAATAAAGAAAAATTATACGAAATGTGGAATGAAGAATTTGGTTCTTTATTTCCAATTACAAAAGAATTATTTGAAAGAAACACAAATGATATTTGTGATAATGCATCGTATGTGGCTTTAGATCACGATGAAGTTGTAGGTTTTATCATTGGTAAAACTTGGGAGTCTAGCTTCATCATTGGTGATTATGAAGATAGTGGATGGATTAGTTTAATTTATGTTCATCCCGAATATAGAAACAAAGGAATTGGAACTAAGTTATTGGAATTAGCAGAAACAGAGTTTGATAGATTAAATAAAAAAGTAATTCATATAGGAAGAGATTACAATGATTTCTTCCCAGGACTACCAATTGCACTTGGAAGTCCACTTGAATGGTTTGAAAAGCGTGGTTATATTAAACCATATGATACATGTGATTTAATTAATAAGAATAAGGAAAAAATTGCTTTGAAAAATAAAGATTTAGAATATCGTCTTGCAACCCTTGACGATAAAGAAAAAATCTTACAATTCATGGAACGTAATTGGCCGGGCCGATGGACTAAGGAAACCATTGACTACTGGTCTAATGGTGGAACAGGTAGAGAATATCTTATATGTATTGAGAATTCTAAAGTAATTGCTTTTGCAAAAATAGGATATCCCGATACATCGGAAAATCTAATCGGCAATAGCCAGACATGGCGTGGCCACTTTAAAGCTTTGGGCGGCATTGGTCCTCTTGGCGTCGATAAAGACTGCCGAGGTCGTCATATAGGCTTTGATATTGTAGCAGAAGGCAAAAACATCTTAATTGATGCTAATGCTTCAGATATCATAATTGACTGGACCGGACTTACTGATTTCTATGCTCGATTTGGTTTTGAGTTATGGGAATCATATCATTATTTGACTAAAACAAAAAAAGGAGACTAAAAAATGAAATTTAGAAAATTTGCTATTTTTATGATGAGCCTTCTTCTATGTTTAGCAATCGCTGGATGTAACAAAGATAAGAAAAAAACATTCAACATTACTTACGAATTAGACGGCGGTGTTTTACCTGCTGGCGCTCCAACAGCATATGATGATGCTGAAGGCGTAGAACTTGTTTCTCCAACTAAAGAAGATTATAAATTCTTAAATTGGGTAGACGAATCTAATAAGAAAGTAACTAAGATTGCTAAAGGAACTGGCAAAGATGTTAAACTTACTGCTAAATGGAAACAAATCGTATTTAGATTAACACTTGATCTAAATGGTGGTACTTATGATAAAGAATTACCTGTTAAATACGATTCAACAAAGAACGTTACTCTTCCAACTCCAAGTCTTCCTGGACAAGTATTTACAGGATGGGTTACAGAAGATGGCGTAAAAGTTGGTACTGAAATTGCTGCTGATACATTCGCAGAAGATCTAAAGCTTATTGCTAATTATCGTCCTGAAGGTCATGTTGAAACAAGAACAATTCAATTTGAACTTAATGGTGGATCATTTGCTGATGGATATGTAGCACCTACTGAATATGAAGTAGGTGAAGGTTTACCTACACTTCCAACTCCAACAAAAGAAGGATTTGAATTCGCTGGTTGGTTTGATAGTGAAGACAAACAAGTATTATCAATTTCAAAAACTGATGATCAAAACTTCTCATTAAGAGCTAAATGGCTAAGTGCTAGTGAAAAACATAGCATTAAATACAACCTTGATGGTGGTGCATTCCCTGAAGGATATGTAGCTCCTACACATTTCTTTGAATCTCTAGGATTAGTTCTTCCAACTAACCCTACTAAAGAAGGATTTGAATTTAAAGGTTGGAAAATGGATGGTTCTGATCAAGTAATTAGTGAAATTGCTGCTGGAACAAATACTGATGTTACATTAGTTGCTCAATGGGATGTTCCTTCTGTTGATGTTTATTATAACATTACTTATAAATGTGAAGGTGGAACACTTCCTGAAGGAATTAAAACTCAATATAAGTATGGTGAAGGATATGTACTTCCTGATGCTATTCCATCTAATGAAAAAGAAAGATTCTTAGGTTGGTATCAAGAAATTGATGGTGTTTTAACTTCTAATAAAGTTACTAGAATTTCTAACGTTGCTGCTGGTGATATTACATTAGTTGCTCAATTCGGTATTCCTGGTGTTTATGAACCTAAATGGGAATTAAATCAAGTTGGATTCGCTGGTAATGGTATGGACTTTGTAATCAAAGTTACTCCTGTTACTTCTTATGACCCTAACGATCCTGGTTATACTGGTGATAACGTTGACGTTAAGAAGATGCACCAAGATGCTATCGAAGCTGCATACGATATTACAATCGTTTGGTCTGCATGGGACGACGCTGCTCCTTGGGGACCTGAACGTGTTAAATTCATTAATAAGAAATACTTAAATAATGAATTTGGTGATGTTTATGTATTAACTATCGCTTCTCAATGGATTCCTACTCTTGTTAAAGGTGGATCAATTGCTGAATTATACGATATCAATGCTGACAGTGGTATTTTCACAGAATTAAGTTATGATGAAGAAGAACAAGATACTCCTGGATATATCCAAGACTCTACAACTAACGATGCTGCATCTGTTAAAGGTAAAGTTTATGGTTATGCTCCTGGTGTTGCTCGTCCTGACTACTTCATGTACTATAACGTAGACCTAGTTAAAGAATGTAACCTAGAAGATCCTGCTGAAATGTGGTTAAAAGGTGAATGGACACTTTCTAACTTTGACAATTGGGTAAACAATGCTCAAAATATTTTAAAGAATATTAAAGGTTATGCACTAGACATGGGCTTTGCTGAATCAATCATTGGTATGGTTGCATCAACAGGTAGCCAAATGACTAAGGTTAACCCTCCACTTCTTTACTTAGTTCAAAAGAAAGTAACTGACACAATCTCTACATTACAAAATTACTATCAAAGTGGTGTTTACTATGGACGTGGTGTTCAAGACGTATCTCCTGGATTCCAAGCTGGTCAAACATTACTTCACCATGGTGATTTATGGTTCTTAAAGACTAGTGATCGTTTCAACCCTTCTAAGATGACATTCAAGATTGGTGTTGTTCCTTATCCATGTGCTGATGGTGAAGGTGGTACTCCAATCACATCTGATAAACAAGCTGATGGTATCAAGATTAATGATTCTGAATACTTAATGTATGAAGGTCGTTATGTTACTGGTGTTGATATGAGCAATTCATCATTCCAAGTACCTTATACTGGAACTGCATGTTATGCTGTATTAAATATCGCTCCTACTGGTGCTAAGAATGGTATCACAACTAAGATCATTACTCACATTCTACATGACCTTGTATCTGGTATTGGTAAAGATCCTAATAGTAAAGTAACATTAACTGAAGATGAAGCTTATCGTAACTTCTTACAAACTAAGTTTGACCGTGACATCGACGTTGAAGTTGTTATGTCTTGTCAAGGTAAGACTTACTTTGAATTAATGGAATTATTATCAATGACAGTTGGTGGTGGTTCTCACTTCGGTCCTGATGGATTCTGGCCTCTAGCTGCAAGTATTGTTAAGAGTAAAGACTCTCCAACTACTGCATTACAAGAAGTACTTGAAAAGTACAAAGCTGCAATGCGTGAACTTGGATACAACATTAAATAGTATCTAAACAAAAAGGAAAACTCAAATCGTTTATGATTTGAGTTTTTTTCTTATATATGTTATAATATAAAAAATGAATGGAGGGGAAATTATGGATTATGAAAAGAAAGTAAATTCGAAATTATATCGTTTTTTTGATTTTTTATACAAATTACTAATAATGAATTTATTAACATTCTTTTTAAGTTTATTTATATTTACATTATTTCCTGCTGTAGTTGCTCTTAATGCGACTATTAAAAATGATATTGATGAGCCTAACCCATTTAAATCATATTTTATTAATTTCAAAAAATACTTTAAGAAATCTTTTTTTATTGGGATACTTTTATTAATACTAATAGCTGTAGTGGGATTTGCTTTTTTCTTTTATTCATATAACCAACCAAATGTTGAAGAAAATGCAAAAAAGACAATGGAAGTTATATTTCAAATGGGAATTGTTGTGATGGTATTACTAGCGATTGTAATCCTGATGGTTATTGTTCACATTCCTCTTTTAATGGTAACATTTAAAAGTTTAACATGTGGAGAACTTATAAAAACAGCCTTCTATGTATCTTTCCGTTATTTTTTAACAACCTTAATACTAGTTGGAATGTTTGTTATAAAAGTAGTAGGTATTCTTGCTTTTCCAATTTGGATTCTTTTTGGAATATCGTTACCAACATTTCTTGGTATTCGTTTTACTAAACCTGTATATTATAAATTTGAAAAAATAGACCTAGAAAAAATAATGCATGAAGCGGAGGAAGACATTAATGAATAAAGTAATTTTAGGTATTGAAAATATTGATAACTATAGTGATATATTTAAAGGAAAAAGAGTAGGATTAATAACTAATCCTACAGGAATTGATAGTAATTTTAAATCAAGCATTGACATTTTAAGAGAGAAAACTAATCTTGTAGCTTTATTTTCACCAGAACATGGAATTAGAGCAAGTATTCAAGCTGGTCAACGCCTTGATACTTATGTTGATGATGAAACCGGAATTACTGTGTATAGCCTTTATGGAAGTACTAAAAAGCCATCAAAAGAAATCATGGATAAAATAGATATTATCGCAATTGATATTCAAGATAATGGTTCAAGATATTATACCTTTATTTATACAATGGCATATTGTATGCAAGCTTGTGCTGAATATGGAAAAACCTTTGTTGTTTTTGATAGACCTAATCCAATTAATGGGGTTCAAGTAGAAGGAAATAAACTAGATGTTACAAAATATCGTTCATTTGTTGGATATTATGAAATGCCACAACGTCATGGATTAACAATGGGAGAACTTGCCATTCTATTTAATGAAGAATATGGTATTCATTGTGATTTAAAAGTTGTACCAATGATTGGTTGGGAAAGAACTATGGATTTTGAAGATACTCATCTTCCTTGGGTTATCCCAACTCCAAATCTTCCAACAGTATTTTCAGCATATGCTTATAACGCAACATGTATTTTTGAAGGAACAAATGTTTCTGAAGGACGTGGTACGACAACACCATTTGAATTAATCGGTGCTCCATGGTTTAAATCCGAACAACTAGCAAGAGAATTAAATGCTTTAAATATTGAAGGTGTATATTTCCGTCCTCAATATTACACTCCAACATTCTCTAAATATCAAGGCGAATTATGTGGTGGAGTATTTGTCCATATAACTGATCGTCATAAATTTAATGGTGTTAATTGTAGTTTTGTTGTTCTTGATTATATTCGCAATCATTATAGTGAACACTTCAAAATTAATCCACCATATGTACCAGGAAGACCTGGATTATTCCAATATGAAGCGGGATCTGATACTTTTATCGTTCCAACTTGTGATATAAAAGGACAATTGGAAGTTCTAAATCATGATGCTTCAGAATTTATGGAAATAAGAAAAAAATATTTATTATACTAGAAGGAGTTAAAACATGTATAAACTTGGTGCCTCAATTTACACAGGACTTGATGATTATTCTTTAGAAGATAATTTAAAATATCTTGATTTATTACATGAACTAGGATATGAAGTAATATTTTCTTCAGCCCATATTAATGAAGCAACGCTTACTCTTGATGAATTACAAAAAATAGTTGATAAAGCTTATGAATATGGAATCCATTTAAGTCTAGATGTATCTAAACCAATGATGGAACGTTTTGTAATTCCTAAGAATCTTTATGCTTTACGTCTTGACTATGGCTTTACTAAAGAAGATATTGTATCATACAGTAAGGCTCGTGACTTTGTTGTAGAACTTAATGCTTCAACGCTAACAAAAGAAAGACTAGAGGAATTAATTAATCTTGGACTTGACACAACTAATGTAAGAGCAAGTTTCAACTTCTACCCTAAGTTATATACAGGACATGATATTCAATTTGTTAAAGAAAAAATAAATCTTTTCAAAAAATATGATATCCCTATTTTAATCTTTATTCCAAGTCATACAATGATGCGTCCGCCAATGTATGAAGGACTTCCATCAATTGAAAAACATCGTACAATGAACTTAGATTTAGTAATTGAAGAATTAAAAACCTTAGATATTGATGAAATTGCTTTTGGTGATGCTTATGCATCAAAAGAAGAACTTCAAACTCTAAAAATGCATCAAGTAGATACCTTAATTTTACCATTTCATTTTGTTGATGAAACCAAAATGTTTAAAGAACATTTAGATGGCACATTCACAAGCCGTATTGATTCAAATAATTTAATGTTAAGATCAACATCATGGAGAGGAAAAGAAGATATTCAACCATTTAATACTATTCAAAGAAAAAAAGGATCTGTAACCATCGATAATAATGGTTTTAAACGATATAAAGGTGAAATCAATATTATTCTAGAAGACCTTCCAAGTGATGAAAGAGTAAATGTTATAGGCTTTGTTGAACTAACTGATGATATCATTACAGCCTTAAAAAAGGGTCAAAGATTTACTTTTGGAGTAAAGACTAATGATTAACTATATTATCGGTGTTGATGCTGGTGGCACCTCAACTAAAGCGATAGCATATCTTGAAGATATGACAAAGTTAACAGTAAAAGAAAGTGGATGTGGGTCACCTGCTGTACTTGGTGAAGCCTTAATATGGAAAAACATTCAAAAGGCAATCGATGAAGTAATTAATGAATTAGATGCTACTAAATACCATTTAACTCACATTCAAATGGGAATTAGTGCATTTAGTATTTTAAATAATGTTTTAAAAAAAGAAGATGAACTATCATGTAAATATCAAGCAACCGTATCAATAAAAAGTGATACGGAAATTGCTTTATATAGTGTTTTAAAAGATAAGTATCAAAATGGTATTGTTGTAATATCAGGAACTGGAGTTGCAATATACGGAAAGTATGAAAACAAAACAACCTTAATTGGTGGTTGGGGTCATATAATAAGAGAACTTGGTAGTGCATATGCATGCGTTCATGATCTTGCTTTAAGTATAATCGATCAAGAAGAAAATGATTTACCACTTACACCATTTCAAGAAAACTTTCTTATCTATCTTAATAAACATCATATTACTGATTTAAAACATTTGTTTTATAATCATAGTAAAAAAGAAATTGCTAAAATGGCAATATATGTAAAAAATGAAGCTATGAATAATAATGAAGAAGCCAAAGCATTATTATTTAATGAAGGTAAAGATCTAGCAATCCAAGTAATAAAAGCTGTAAATAAACTACATTTAAATAATAATTATGTAATAGGCCTTCGTGGAGGTTTTGTTCAAAATCAAAACGAAGAAATAACTGATGGCTTTGTAACAACCTTAAAAGCTAATCATATAAATGGAGATGTAATAATTGATAATGAACAACCAATTATCGGTGCTTATTATTTGTCAAAACTAAATAATAAATTTTAGGAGGTGGCATATGTTAGTAATAGGACTAATGAGTGGAACTTCACTTGATGGAGTAGATGCTAGTCTTGTTGAGATAACCAAAAAAGAAAATGATTTTTGTTACAATGAACTAGATGCAAGTTTTCTTCCTTATCCAAGTGAATTAAAGATGCGCATTTTGGAAGTATCCAATATTAAAACTTCAAATGTTCAAAAAATTTGTAGTCTAAACGTTGAACTAGGATATATATATTTGGATGCGGTAAAAGAAATACTAACGAAAAACAACTTAAAAAGTGAAGATATAACGTTTGTTGCTATGCATGGTCAAACAATATGGCATAATCCTAATCATATGGATGGACTTTATTCATCCACACTCCAAATAGGTGATCCTAGTATTATTGCTTATAACCTAAATGTTGAAGTTATCAGTAACTTTAGACCTATGGACATGGCAGCAGGAGGAACTGGGGCTCCCCTTGTTCCTTTCGTTAATTTTGTATTATATAAAGATAAAGAAAAAAATGTTGCTTTCCAAAATATAGGTGGAATTGGCAATGTAACATACATTAAAAAGAATGCCGAAAGTGATGATGTAATTGCTTTTGATACAGGACCTGGCAATATGCTTATTGACCTTGCGATGATGAAACTATATGATAAACCATATGATGAAGGTGGAAAAATAGCATTATCAGGAACTATAAATGAAGAAGTACTTACAAAACTTTTAGAAGATGAATACTACAATCTTCCTTATCCTAAATCAACAGGAAGAGAAAAATACAATGAAAATTATCTAACAATGATTTTAAATATGATGAAAGACGATCCCAAAGAAGATATTATTGCGACAATAACAGCTTTAACTAGCGATACTATTGTCCTAGCATATCAGAAGTTTTGTCATGATGTTGACAAAATTGTTCTTTCAGGTGGAGGATCATATAATCAATTCATTGTGAATAGAATTAAAGAATTAACCAAAAAAGAAGTAACAATTCATAATATGAATGATTCCTATGAAGCATTTTGCTTTGCTATATTAGGACATTATACATATCTACATTTACCATCTAATTTAACAGTAGTAACCGGGGCAAAAAAACCAGTAATACTTGGTCAAATAACATATCCCCCAAGAAAGAAGGAATAATATGAATACAAATGTTGATGTAAAGAAAATTTCTACCGAATCTCGTAATCAAAACACATTAGATATTGATGTAGTTTCTACAGAAGAAATGTTGAGAAAAATCAACAATGAAGATAAAACTGTAGCATACGCAGTAGAAAAAGCTATACCTCAAATTACAAAAGTAGTAGATGCAACATACAATGCCATCTTAAATGGTGGTAGATTAATATATATGGGAGCAGGTACCAGCGGAAGACTTGGTGTGCTTGATGCTGTAGAATGTCCTCCAACATATGGTGTAAGTCGCAATTTAGTAATTGGCCTTATGGCAGGTGGAATGGAAGCAACTTCTTTTGCAAAAGAAGGTGCAGAAGATCGTAAAGATTTTGCCGTAGAAGATCTAAAAAGTATTAACCTTACAAATAAAGATATTGTAATTGGAATTGCCGCATCAGGAAGAACTCCATACGTATTAGGTGGTATGGAATACGCAAAGTCAGTAGGTGCAACAACTTCATGTATAACTACAAGTTCAGGTTCAGTCCTTGCTAAAATGGTAGACTTACCAATTGAAGCTGTAACTGGGGCAGAAGTTATTAATGGATCTACTAGAATGAAATCAGGAACCGCTCAAAAACTAATATGCAATATGATATCAACTGGTGTTTTCATTAAGATGGGAAAGGTTTATGAAAACATGATGATTGACCTTCAAGCAACTAATGAAAAACTTGTTGCTAGAGCTCTTAATATCATTATGGAATTAACTGGTTATACAAAAGAAGAAGCAAACGAAAAATTACTTGAATATAAAACTGTAAAAAAAGTTTTAATTAACCACTTTACTGGATGTACATCAAACGAAAAAATTGATGAAGCACTTGAAAAAGTACAAGGAAATATTCGTAAAGCAATAGCACTATTAGGTGAACATCATGAATAATCATCTTGTAAAATATCAAGAGATAAATACATCAAGAGGAATCTTGAGAGGTTTACTTACAATACCTACTGGTGAGATAAAAAATATAGTCGTAATGTTTCACGGCTATACTGGTCATAAAAATGAAAATGGATATTTATTTAAACAAATATCCCTTGAAATAGTAAAATATGGATATGCATCACTACGCTTTGACTTTATGGGAAGTGGCGATAGTGATGGTGAATTTAAAGATATGACTTTTTTAACTGAAGTAGAAGACGCAAAAGAAATTTTAGAATATGCTAAAAAGCTAAATAACCAAAAACCATTTATCTTACTTGGCTTTAGTTTTGGTGGAGCTATTAGTGCGTATCTATCATCTAGATATCAAGATTATTTAGAAAAATTAATTCTTCTATCACCAGCTGGTAATATGAATTTACTTGCAGAACACACATTTACCCTAAATCATGTTGATGAAAACGGAAATGTTGATCTTGGCGGTTATTACTTAAATAAAGCTTTTTATGAGAGTTTTAAAGGTATTGATTTATATGATGGAGTTTCATCATTTAATAAACCAGTCTTAATTTGCCATGGTTCTGATGATATGTCAGTACCAGTTGAGTTTGGTAGAAAATATCATGAATTATACCCTCATAATGTCTTTTATGAAATAAATGGTTCTCCACATTGTTATACAAAAGTTCCATTTAGAGAAGAAGTAAGAAAACATATTGTCGAATTTTTAACAAAATAAAAAAGCATAAAGGCTTATCTTAGTCAAAAAAAAGCGTATAATATTACCCTGTGAAAGGATATGATTATATGAAAAATAGTTTGATTAAAGATAAGCCTTTTAAAGCTTTATTTTTATTTGCATTACCAATGATCCTATCTGTTACCCTACAACAATTTTATAATATCTGTGACAGTATGATTGCTGGAAAATTTGTTGGACACAATGGACTTGCTGCCGTTAGTGCCTCATATCCAATAACAATGATATATCTAGCAATAGGTACAGGATTCGGAATTGGAACAAATATTGTTGCAGCAAGATTTATCGGTGAAGGTAAAAATGATCATGCTAAAAAATCAATATATACATCAATACTAACCATTATTTTAGTTGGTGTTGTAGTAAGTATTCTTGGATTAATATTTGTAAAAAATTTGATTACTTTAATTAAAGTATCCGGTGATTACTATAATGATGCAGTAATATATTTAAGATATTATACCTATGGCATTATTTTTATGTTCTTATATAATGTTGTAACCTCATCATTTCAAGCAATCGGTAATTCCCGTATTCCTCTATACTTTTTAATTTTTTCAACCATTTTAAATATCGTTTTAGATATTTGGTTTGTTACAAGCTTTAATATGGGTGTTGAAGGTCTTGCTCTTGCGACATTCTTATCACAAGTAATTGCCTCTCTTGCTTCATTCCTTGTACTAGTAATTTATATTAGAAAGTATGTGTCAAAGGAAAGAAAAGTTCTTGATTTCAAGATTCTTAAACCAGTCATTGAAATTGCTCTTCCTTCTATTCTTCAATCATCTACAATATCAATTGGTCAATTATTAATACAAGCTTTAATAAATGCTCAAGGCAGTATTGTTGTTGCGGGATATGGTGCCGCTTATAAACTTGTTTATGTTGTAATTAATATCTTCTCAACAATTTCTAATGCCTTATCTACATATGTATCTCAAAATGCAGGTGCAAGGGAATTTGTTCGTATTAAACAAGGATTTAAGTCAGGATTAATTATTTGTGCTATATTGACAGTAATTACAACAACGTTATTCCTTACTTTATCAGGTACATTACTAAAAATATTTGAAAATGAAGATGATCCAAAAGAAGTATTAGAAGTAGGAAGTTTGTTCATTACGACTATTGCACCATTCCTTTTCTTTATGGCCATTAAAATTCCATGTGATGGTGTTTTAAAAGGATCAGAAGACATGCTTGGATTTGTTCTTGGTACAATGCTTGACTTAGTAATACGTGTTATATGTTCATTTATTTTAGTAAAATTACTTGGAGTAAAAGGAATCTTCTTATCATGGCCAATTGGCTGGGGAGTTGGTACTGTATCATCCGTAATTTGCTATCTAGTTGGTAGATGGAAGAAGTTAATTGGATATACACAAGATACTCAACTTTGTCAAAATTAAAACACATTATAAAGATATGTTTAAAAAAACTATTGATATTTAATTTAAAATATTATATAATTGTAATGAATTAAATAATAAATAGAAAGGAAAAAAACTATGAAAAAGAAAATATTAAGCGTTATATTTACCATTTTAACTGTTTTCCTAATTACATCATGTGAACTAACATCAAATACTACTCTTAGTACTCCAGATGGTGTAAAGGTATCTAAAAAAGGATTAGTTGAATGGAATGAAGTAACTGATGCAACATCTTATGATGTTGAATTAAATAATAATGGAGAAGTTCTAACTGCTACAGTTAAAGAATGTTCATACCAAATTGAAAATCCTGATAATGATTATGAAATCACAGTAACTGCCAAACATGATACTGCAAAATCAAATAAGAGTGAGCCAATCACATATGTTGGTAGAATATCACGTGATAAAACTAGCATCTATGAAGATTTTGTTAATAAAACAATTGGTGAAAGAAAGCCTGAATTAACAGAAGATGAAGCTAAGAATTATGATGAAATTGCAACATTCTTAGAAGATGTATCACTTACAGCCGCAAAAGAAAATTATAGTCGTGTTAATGCTAACAAGATAATCAATTTATTTGAAACAGCTGGTAGTGATTCAGAACAATTATTATCAGCAGCTATAATGGCTATAACAATGTATTCATCTAAAGACATTGAAGCAGCTATTTACTTTGAAGAAGTAAAATTGCTTTCTAACTTAATTAGTGCACGACAAGCTAAAGAAGCTGAACTTAAAGCATTAATTAATCAAGATCAACCAACTGATACTGTTGAACAAGATGTAGTAAATAATCCTGAATTAACTCAATTACAAGCTGAAATTGATTTATATAATTTACTATTTACAAAACTTAATGATGAAGGTACAAATGTAGCTAAACATATCGCAAATATGATTCAAACTATTAGTGGTACATATAGATCACTAGGACCAACATTTATTCCAAGTGTTAAAGAAATAGTTGAAGGTGCTATGAATGGTGAATTAAACGCTAAGAGAATTTACAATGTTAAAAACTTATTAGTTAGAGCATTAAGAGACAATATGATTGAAAGTGAAGACTTAAGATATTTCTATGATTTACTAGGAAATACTTCTTCTGAACTTGTTGCTTTAGCATTTAACTATGTAAATTCATCAGACCTACCTGAAGAAGTTAAAGTTATTTTAAATAACTTAAAAGAAATGGTTGGAGAAGTTGAATTTGCAGACTTTGATGAAGTTTATAATTCATTCAAAACATTCTATTTAGGTATATTAGAAGATATTGAAAACATCTCATTAGAATTTATCACAAATGTTTGTGAATGTGAAACACCAACTGAAATGGTACTATATACAGTAGTATATGTTCTACAAAAGAATTTAACAGTACAAGAAAAAGTATCAATTGAAGAAGTAGAAAATTTCGTAAATACTCTAGATTCTTTAATTCCTCAAATCTTAGGTGAAGGATTTAATCTTGAAGTTATTACTGGTCTTACAAATGAAGAATTAACAAACTTACTTAAGGCTGTTCTTGATTTAGGTGTAGGTGCAGAAAATAACTTAGTTGAAATCTTAAAGAATCCTGAACTTTATCATCAAGTAAAAGCTTTATTAAATGTTACTATTGAAGAAAGTACAACTTCTGGAACTAATATTGGTAATATTAATGATGACAAATTATTACAATATGTAATGAATAAACTTAATATCACTGAATTAGAAGAAAATAAAACATATGAAGTTTATGAACAAAGTGATGCATCTGATACAACAAGATGTGCATATAAGTCAATTGCAATCAATACACATTCATTTATGTATGATAGCCAAGGTATAAATTTAATATATGTTGAATATGACTATGAAGAAAAAGTAATAGTTGTTGAAAATGCAGATGATTTAAAACCTATTATCAATTATCTATTAATACTTGTAAAAGGAAATAATGAGGAAATAACAAACTTAGTTAATGTTTTATTACCATTATTACCAAAACTAAATTTAGAAGGATTAGTTGATCAAGAAGTAATTGACATGATCACTTTAATTTCTGCTACAAAACCTGAAAGTGTTAATGCATTACTAGTACAATTAGTAGATGTTATTGAACGCTTAAATGTCTTTGTTGAAGATAAAAACTTAAATCAATTAATCTTTACAATATTAAATGGTGATGTTGAAGAAATTCAAACAGCTCTTGATGGATTTGGTACTGAAGATAATATCGCCGCATTACATACTACAGTTGAAAAACTTGCGGTTGTGTTAGATGAATTACAATTACTTCCATCACTTGGATTCGAAACATCAGAAGAATTCATAACATCAGTAAATGGAATTATTGATAGTTTCTTTGTAACAGAAGAATAAAAAAATAAGACTACTATTGAATGATTAACTCACTCAATGGTAGTCTTTTCTTTATATAATATATATGCTATTTATTTCTTCCAAGGCCCATTTTCTTTTTCATTTTTCTAATCATCTTATTGGCGAAATATGCAGCTTTATCTCTTCCTTCATCAAGAATTTTATCTAGTTCATCACTATTTAAAATTTCATAATAACGTTTTTGAATAGGTTCAAGCATTTTTGCAACAGCTTCCCCAACTTCAGTCTTAAATACTCCGTAGCCAACACCTTGATATTTCTCTACTAATTCTTCAATTGAAAGCCCTGTAGCACAAGACATAATTGTTAAAAGATTAGATACACCAGGTTTGTTGACAGGATCATACTTAATGATACCATCACTGTCAGTAACGGCACTTGCTATTTTTTTCTTAATTACACTTGGTTCATCAAGAAGATAAATACATGCTTTTTCAATAGGGTCAGATTTAGACATTTTCTTTGTTGGATCTTGTAAAGACATAATTTTTGCGGCACCATTCTTAGGAATAAGTGGTTGTGGCAATTTAAATGTTTCCGAATATCTCGTATTAAAACGTTGAGCAATATCTCTAGTGATTTCCAAATGTTGTTTTTGATCTTCACCTACAGGAACATAATCAGCATTATATAATAAGATATCTCCAGCCATTAAAACAGGATATGTAAGTAAAGCCGAAGACACCCCGCTTACTTGTTTTGCCATTTTGTCTTTATATTGTGTCATTCTTTCAAGTTCACCAATATAAGTAATTGTTTGTAATAAATAGCCAATTTCTGCATGAGCAGGAACTTCTGATTGAATAAATAATGTTACCTTCTTAGTATCAAGACCACAAGCAAGATAAGTTGCAACTAATGATCTAATATTTTTTCTTAAATTAGTTGGATCTTGAGGAACTGTAATGGCATGTAAATCGGCTACAAAAACAAAAAACTCTTGCTCTTCATCACTATCTTGTAAAGCAACAAAGTTTTTGATGGCTCCTAAGTAATTTCCTAATGTCATTTTTCCAGAAGGTTGAATTCCTGATAAAATAGTTTTCATATAATAATCACTCCTTATATTATAATAAAATAAAAAAACGCCCTTATGACAAAGGACGACTAAAGACTAACCGTGGTACCACCTTAATTTGAAAGTAAACTTTCCTCATTCATTTAACGCATAGATTACGGAAAAGCATTTCCTCTTTTCACATTGTAGGTCCATTCAAATTAATACATATATGATGTTTCCACTATCCACCACTCACTATGAATTTCTTAATTCTACTATTCCTAGTCATTTGTTTTCACTTTTATTATATTCATATTTAATAGAAATGTCAAGCAAATAAAAAACAAAAAAATTTAAAAAAAGTATTGAAAAAACGAAAAAAATGTAGTATAATACATTACGTGGTTTTATGTGTAAAAAATGAAAAGAGGCGAAACATATGATTCAAATTTATACAACTCCTAGCTGTGCATCATGTCGTAAGGCTAAGAAATGGTTTGATCAATATAAAATTCCATATTCTGAAAAGAATATTTTCAGTATAAGACTTAGCAAGGAAGATATATATAAAATGCTCGCAAATAGTGAAAATGGATTTGAAGACATTATTTCTACCCGTTCTAAGGTATTTAAAGAAAAAAGACTTGATCCAGAAAGTATGTCTGTACAAGCTTTAGTAGAATTCATTATTGACAATCCAAGCGTTTTGAAACGTCCTATTATTATTAATGAGAGTGAATTACAAGTTGGTTATAATAATGAAGACATCACAATTTTCCTTCCTAAAGAACTAAGAAATATTGAATCTTTCTATGATTTTACTAAGATGGATGATGAAAGTGAAGATGAAGAAGGTGAATAAATAAAAGAGAAAAAGTACGTTTTTTCTCTTTTTTTCTCACTTTACTTAACAAAAATTGGAAAAACGACCTAAAATAAACCTTAAAAAATCTTTATGTAAAGCGTTTTCATTTGATTTTTTTTAAAAAAATTGAAAAAAGTGTTGCAATTGTAAATCTAATATGATATAATGTTCGTATAAATTAAGAAAGGATGAGAATAATTTATGAAACTAAAGAAATTTTTAGGTATTTTTGTAATGGTTCTTTCTCTATTCGCCGTTGTTAGTTGTGGTGAAAAAGACCCTAACAAAGAAGAAGAAGAAAAGAATCCGGTTTATACATATAGAACATATACTTCTGTTTCTCCATCAAACTGGAATGAATTAACATACCAAGATAATAATGATACTCAAATCATGAGTTATATTGGAAGTAGTTTCTTTGAATTCAATTATAAGTTTGATAAGAATGGTAAGATTGTTCCTGGTGAATTCGTTGTTGAATACTCCGCTGCTACTAAGCTAACTGATGTTACATCAGAATATGCTGGCAATGCTAAATGGGGCATTGAAGCAGGCGAAACAAGCGGACGTGCATACGTAATCAGATTAAGAGAAGATCTTAAATGGGAAGATGGTACTCCTATTAAAGCTGAAGATTTCGTATACACTATGAAAGAACAACTTGCTCCTGAATTTAAAAACTATCGTGCTGATAGCTTCTATAACTCTGGACAAGTAATTCACAATGCGGAAAATTACGTTAAACAAGGTGGCTATAACTATGCTAGCATGATTAGCGCAGACTTCCTTGATGAAGAATATGTTGCTGTTGATGGATTTGTTGTAAGTGCTGAAGGTACTCTTCAAGTTGTTCAAGATGGTATCACTAAAGACGTTGTATTAAACGTTAATAGCGGTGGTAACTGGGGTTCAACTTCACTTGCTAAATATTACGCTGCATATGGAGCTGATGTATTCGGTTCTGATTTTGAAAAAGTTTTAGCTGCTGCTGATGAAAACGGTTATGTTAAATTAACTAAGGAATATGTTGAAATCATGAGATCAATGATTGCTACACTTCATGGTAAATCATTAGCTGACTATGATAAACAAGGTGATTATGCACAAAAAGAATGGCAAGAATTCTGCTATTATGGTTATGTATTCCCTGAATTATCATTTGATGAAGTTGGTATCTTTGTTGGAAGTAACGAATACGAAATCGTATTAATTCTTGATAAAACTCTTGAATTATTAGAAGCAGATGGTTCATTATCATATAAAGCAGCTTACAATATGTCAAGTTTACCACTTGTTCATAAAGCTACTTATGAAGCTAATAAAGTTGCACCTAGTGAAGGTAACTCATTATGGACTTCTACTTATAATAGTGATGAAAAGACAACTATGAGTTGGGGACCTTATCGTCTTGAATCTTTCCAAAAAGGTAAACAATACGTTTTAGTAAGAAATAATAATTGGTTTGGCTATAAAGTTAAAGCATATGAAGGTCAATATCAAACTGATAGAATCGTTTGTGATACAATCGCAGAATGGAACTCAGCTTGGATTGGATTTAAAGCTGGTGAAATAGATGGTATTGGTATCGACGTATCAATCGCTCAAGATTATAAAGGTAGTAAACGTGCTTACTTTACACCAGATGATTATGTTGGTTCATTACAATTACAATCAGATAGAGAAGCATTAGAAAAACGTCAATCTGAAGGCGTTAATAAACTAATCCTTGCTAACGTTAAATTTAGACAAGCATTATCATTAAGTATTGATAGAGCTGAATACAATAGAAAATGTACAACAAGTTCTCTTGCTGGTTTCGGTCTATTCAATTCAATGCATTACTACGATGTGGCTCATGGTGGTGTTTACAGAAATGAAGATTGTGCAAAAGAAGTATTATGTAAAGTTTACGGTGTTGATGTATCTAAATATGCATCTCTAGATGAAGCATATGCTACAATCACTGGTTACAACCTAGAACTTGCTCGTCAATTAGTAGATGAAGCTTATGAAGAAGCTTTAGCTGCTGGTGATATTAAAGAAGGCGATGTTGTTGAACTTCAATTTGGTTCAGCTGTTCAAAATGAAGCTGTAATTAGAAATACATCATTCATCCAATCTTCTTGGTTAGAACTAGTTAAAGGTACTAAACTTGAAAATAAATTAAGATTTGCTGATTTCTTAGAATGTGGTAGCAAGTGGGCTGATGACTTCCGTGCTGGTAACTATGATGTTTGCCAAGGTGGTTGGACAGGTGCTGCTTGGGATCCAGGATACTTCCTACTAGCTTACTTAAGCCCTGATTACATGTACTCAAAAGCATGGGATACAAGCTCAGTAACTATGAAGTTCACAATGCCTGGTGCTGGTGAAAATGGTGAAGATATTACTGATGAAATGTCATTAATGGCATGGTATAACTGCTTAAATGGTATTACTGGTTGCAAATACAACTGGGCACAAGGACGTCTTCCTGAAACTAAGAGATTATTATTAATCGCTGCACTAGAAGAACAAATTTTAAGTGTTTATTATACTGTTCCAATTTCTTATAGCTTTGCTGCAAGCTTATTATCATACAAAGTTGACTATATTTCTTACGACTATAATACATTTATGGCTTATGGTGGTATTAGATATATGAAGTTTAACTATAGTGATAAGAAGTGGGCTGAAGAAGTTAAAGCTCATAATGGTGAGATTGACTATAAGTAAAATTTAAGTGAATATTAAGAAAGGGGCCAATAGAATATATTGGCCCCTATTCTATCGCTTAAGGGGAAAACTTTAGAAAGGAGAAAATTATGCTATGTATATGCTAAAATACATATTGAAAAGAATTGGTTTAATGATTATGACATTCTTAATAATCTTTACCATCTGCTTTGTGCTGATAAAATTACTGCCTATTAATGTTCCATTAGGAATTGGCCAAGATAAAGAAATTCTTGAGACACAATTAAGAGCACGTGGTTACTTTGATCCAATTTTTGTTCAATTTTTTAAATATTTAAAAAGAATATTCTTAGAAGGCGACTTTGGTATTGGTGTTAGTATGCCTGAATATAGTAACTATCCTGTATGGGATGCATTTGTTGATTGTTTACCACCAACTATTCTTATCAATATATATTCTTCAATTATCGCTATTCCAATTGGTATTGCTCTTGGAATTTTAGCTGCTCTTAAAAAGAATAAATGGCAAGACCATACTATTAGTACTGGCGTTATGATTTTAATATCTGTACCGAGTTTCGTTTATGGTTCATTAATACTATATCTTTTATGTTTTAAATGGAAATGGTTTGATTTAAAAATGAAATCAATGAGTGAGGTTAATAATAATTATTTTGACCCTAAAATGTTTAGATCAATGATGCCTGCAGTACTTAGTTTATCACTTGGTTCAATCGCAGGATATGCCAGAGGAACAAGAGCAGAATTAACAGAAGTATTAACAAGTGAATTTATGTTACTTGCGAGAACTAAGGGTTTAACAAAAGCCCAAGCTACAGTTCGTCATGCATTAAGAAATGCAATGGTTCCAATTTTCCCATCAATTATTGGTGAATTTATTGGAGTTTTATCAGGAAGTCTTGTAATAGAAAAAATCTTTGCGATTCCTGGTGTTGGTGGATTATATCTTACTGCTATTAATGCTCAAGACTACGACTTCTTCATGTTACTTTCATCCTTCTATATTTTAGTTGGACTTGTAGCAGGTCTAGTAATTGACTTGTCGTACGGTATAATTGACCCAAGAATTAGAATGGGGGCGAAATAATGAAACCTACTGATTTTAATATTCCAAAAGAGAAACTTCAATTTAAGAAAACTACTGGTGAGATTCATGACCAAAAGTTAGAAACTAAACCAATTGGATATTTCAAAGATGCTTGGAATCGCTTCAAAAAGAATAAAGCATCAATTGTTGCCAGTGTAATTATTGGAATTCTTGTTTTATTTGCACTTATTGTGCCAATTTTTTCAAAATATCAAGTTTCATATAGTGATGATCCAAAATACCCATCTTTTAACTTTGCATTGCCAAAAAGCGATTTATTTAGCGCCCTTGGTGTTGACTTCTGGGATGGATGTAAAAATAACTCTTTAGATGAAAATTCATACTTACGTTTAAAAGCTATTGAACAAGAAACAGGAACTAAAATTGTTAAACGTGTTAAAGATGTAAAAACTGAACAATATTTCACAGATACAAAGGTTACTTATTATTTCCGTGAAAACTCATACTACCTAAAAGGTGTTGAATATCGTACTGTAACATTAGATGAATATAAAGCAATTCAAGATTATCAAGATCGTACAGGAAAGCAAGTAATATATCCAATTATTGATGAAAAGAATCCTAACTATCATGGAAATGAAAAGGAATTTGTTGCTTATAAAGATGATGCTAACATGTGGTTTGTAACTAGTAAAAATGGTTCACAATATATTCCAGTATTAGATGCTGATGGTAACTTCATTGATATGTACTTAACAGAGGATGTTTATTATGGTTATGCATTTAATTCATCAATGTTAACACTAAATAAAAATATTCAAAGTGCAATAACTAAAACTGTTGATTATGCAAAAAACAAATATGTGTATGATCAATTAATAACTAGTGAAACATTTGCTTTACAAAAAGTAATTGATGAAATTAACTCAAGACATAAAGCTGATAAAGCTGAACAAATTAAAGCTGATAATGAAATTAAACAAATCAGAAATGCTATGTCACTAATTGAAGGCACAACGTTGGATGCGAAAAAAGCTGAATTAAAAGCACAATTAGACGATCCTACGATTACTGATAAAACAACTATTCAAACTAATTACAATGATATAGAATTTGCTATTACTTCAAAAACAAGTATTATAACAAATTATAGTACAAATTTAGAAACATTGAAAAAAGAATATGATTCAATTGTTAACTCTTACAAATTTGGTATTATTACAACTGACTTCGCTACAAATGTAGAAGAAATCGTTACAAGATTAGGTGAAATTGAAGTATTAAAAGCAGATCTTACTGCTACATTAAAAACTAAAAATGCAAGAAATGCTGAATTAACTGATTTAATTAAAGCTAAAGAAGAAGAAATTAAAATTGCATTGCCTGCTGATAAAGATCGCTTAAACGCTGAACTTAAAGCATTACAAGATGAACAAAAAGCACTTAAAGCAGAAATTACCTCAATAAATAGTCAAATTACTGCATTAAATACGGAAAACCTAGGTGCCAATGTTGAAGCATATGATACATCAACAATTCAACCTGGTGATAGTGTTGCACAAACATTTGTTAACGCTGAAAGAAATGATGCATATACATCAAAAGTTCGTATTGATGGTGACAATGGTCAATATATGTATGCACAACCACTTAGTGGAAACATGTATAAGATTAGAGTTTGCTTCTATGAATATTATGTTTATTACCATCAAGTAGTTAGAAATGACGGTGTTACTCGTCCTTACTTCTTATTTGGTACTACAAACTCTGGACAAGATATTTTAACTTGTCTTGCGAGTGGTGCTCGTTTCAGTTTAATCCTAGCTGTATGTGTTGCTTCAATCAACCTTGTTGTTGGTGCAATTATTGGTGCTATTGAAGGATACTATGGTGGAAAAATTGACTTAATAATCGAAAGAATAATTGATATTCTTTCAGCAATACCATTTATGATTGTTATTACATTATTAAAATATCACTTACATGCATCTCACATTATTGTTCTATTTATTGCCTTCTTCCTAACCGGTTGGATAGGTATGGCAGGAAGAACAAGAATGCAGTTCTATCGTTTTAAGAACCAAGAATATGTTCTTGTCGCAAGAACTTTAGGTGCTAGTGATAAGAGAATTATGTTTAAACATATTTTCCCTAACGCTATTGGTACATTAATTACATCATGTGTTCTTGTTATCCCTGGAGTAATCTTCTCTGAAACAAGCTTAAGTTATCTAGGCATTATCAACCTTGAAACTGGTAGCTTAATAAGTGTTGGTACTCTACTTTCAAAAGGTAACAATTATCTATTTACTTATCCGCACATGATTCTAACACCTGCATTATTCATAAGCTTACTAGAATTAAGTTTTAACTTATTTGGTAACGGCTTACGTGATGCGTTCAACCCATCATTACGTGGAACGGAGGATTAATTATGGAAGAAACTAACGTTTTAACTAAAGAACAATTAATTGAAATTGGCAAAAGTAATATTCCTCATGCAACAAGTGATGGTATTGATAAAAAAGATGTAAAATTAGAAGTTAAAAACTTACAAATTTCATTTAGAACTCAAGGTGGTATCCTAAAAGCAGTTCGTGAAATTTCATTTGATCTAAAAACTGGTGAAACCTTCGCAATAGTTGGTGAATCTGGTAGTGGTAAATCCGTTACAAGTAAAGCTATCATGGGAATCCTTTCAGGTAACTCAATAGTTGATGGTGGAGAAATTTTATATGATGGTCAAGATTTACTAAAAATTGATGAAGAAGATTTCCACAAAATTCGTGGAGATAAAATTGCGATGATCTTCCAAGACCCAATGTCAAGTTTAAACCCAATCATGAAAGTTGGTCAACAATTAACTGAAGCAATGATCTTGAAAGGAAAATCAAGCAAACGTAATGCACGTAATGCATTTAATAATTTACTAAAAGAATTAAAAGAAAATATTAATTTAGCAAATAAAGATAATCCAGAATATGATCCAGCAAAAACTGAAGAAAAATGTCATATTTTTGATTCATTCTGTATTCAAGCATTAACCCTTGAAAATATTTACAATAATGCATATAGTGAAGCATCAGATGTTGAATTTGAAATTGAAAATTTCTTATTCTTGGTATCTAAAAATCAAAAAGTTGATTTTATTAAAGAAGTAAAACTATTACTTAATAAAACTAAATTATGTATTCATCCTTTCGTTCTATCAGAGTCTGAAGAACTTGATAGAATTAAAACTGGTTTAGAAGAACAAATTAACTTAGGAAAAAATCTTGATGAAAATACTACAAGTGCATTATTATTAGATTTAAAAACAATTGTTCATGAAGCAACATTAAAAGAAAAACCAAACTTCTTTACATTAGGTTACTATGTAATGACTAACCCTAATGATCCTGTAACAAATATGTCAATTGACAATTTAAATAAAATGACTAGAGCTTACCTAGATAACAATTTTATGTTAGATTTTATAAACCTTGCGAGAAGTGGTGTTGAATATTCTCATGAACGTTCAAACTATCTTAAAACAGAATTACTTGATGAACTTTATGAATTATTAGGCTATTGTTATGAAGGTAGTCTTGAAAAATCATATATTGTTGGAAAAGCTAAAGAAATTTCTGAAAAAGTATTTGCAGCAATTGACCGCTTAACAGTGAAGAAAAATAGTACTGAATATGTTTTTAGATCTGCTATTCTTTCTGCAATTAAACGTTATTTCTATGGTGTTTATCATAACCCTGGTGAATTAGCTAAATATGAAAAACAAAAAGCAAAATACGATGCTTTAATCGAAGCAGGTAAAGAACCTGATTGGAAATTAAGTCCTTTAGTACAAGTAGATTTACAACTTGCACTAGGAAATATTTGTAAAATAATGGAATCACTAATTCATAGTTTTGAACGTGATATTGCAAGTACAGAATTTGATTCTGAAGCTAAAACAATTGAAATTATTGATTTCTTTAAAGAACAAGCATCAAAAGTTGTTATTAAGATGAATCGTCGTATTGCTAAGGCTAAGGCCATCAAACTTCTTGAAGAAGTTGGTATTCCTGAACCAGCAATCAGATACAATCAATATCCATTTGAATTATCAGGTGGTATGAGACAACGTATCGTAATCGCAATAGCTCTATCAGCCAACCCTGATATTCTAATCTGCGATGAACCTACAACCGCTCTAGACGTAACAATTCAATCACAAATTCTTGAATTAATCAATGTAATTAAGAAAGAACGTAACTTATCAGTAATTTTCATTACTCACAACCTTGGTGTTGTTGCTAATATGGCTGACCGTATCGGTGTAATGTATGCTGGTAAAATCGTTGAATATGGATTATCAGAAGAAATCTTCTATGATCCACGTCACCCTTATACATGGGCATTATTAAGTAGTATGCCTGACCTTGAAACAAAAGATAAACTTGAATCAATCCCAGGTACACCACCTAATATGATCTATCCACCAGTTGGTGATGCATTTGCAGCACGTAATAAATATGCTCTAGAAATAGACTTCGAAATGCAACCACCACTATTTAAAGTTACTGATACTCACTATGCAGCAACTTGGTTGCTTCATCCAGATGCACCAAAAATTGAATTACCAAAAATAATTCGTGATCGTATTGAAAGATACAAAAAAGAACAAGAAAAATCTACAGAGGAGGAATAATTTATGGAAGAAGGAAAAACAATTACATATAAACATTCTAATTCTTACAAAGTTCCTCTAAGAAAACCAAAAGTTATTACTCCTGAAGATATTAAAAGAACCCATGAAGAAGATCCCGAAGTTCTACTAAGAGTTGAACATCTTGAACAATTCTTCCAAAGTGGAAAGTACGTTAATCGTGCAGTAAATGATGTAAGTTTTACAATCAAACGTGGTGAAGTATTTGGACTTGTAGGTGAATCTGGTTGTGGTAAAACTACAACAGGACGTTCAATTATTCGTTTATATGATATCACTGGTGGTTCTGTATACTTTGATGGTACAAGAATTGCGGCTGGTATTAGACCTTATAAAGAAGCCATCCAAAGAGCTAGAGAACTTCATAAAGCTAATTTAAAACAATATCAAGAAGAATGGGAACAAGCCTTACTTGATGGAGTATCTTATGATGAGGCTGAATCTGTTTATCAAGAAAAAGTATCTGCTAGTACAAGTGATTTAATTGATGCAATAAATCTAAATAATGCTCGTATTAAATCTGCAAAATATGATCATAAAAACTGCAATAAAGAATTTGCTGAAATAGAAATGCAAAAAGTTCGTGATATGTATGAACCACTTCTTGCAAAAGCTACTTCAGAAGAAGAAATTGGAAGTCTTAAAGAAAAATATAAAGAAGCATTAAGAATAGCTAAGAAGAGCAGAATTATGAATAAAATTCAAATGATCTTCCAAGATCCAATTGCTTCTCTAGATCCACGTATGACAGTACGTGAAATCATCGCAGAAGGTTTGATTATTCGTGGTATTAAAGATAAAGCATATATTGATGAACAAGTATATAAAATTCTTGATACAGTAGGTCTAGTTGCTGAACATGCAACAAGATACCCTCATGAATTCTCCGGTGGTCAAAGACAACGTATAGGTATTGCAAGAGCGATAATTCTAAATCCTGAATTAATCATTGCTGACGAACCTATCTCTGCACTTGACGTTTCTATTCAAGCTCAAGTTATAAATCTACTTAATGATTTAAGTAAAAAAATGGGCCTAACAACATTATTTATTGCTCATGACCTTGCAGTTGTAAAATACTTCTCAAATAGAATTGCCGTAATGTATTATGGTAAGATTGTTGAAATGGCAACAAGTGATGAACTATTTGCTCATCCATTCCATCCATATACTAGATCATTACTTTCAGCAATTCCTCTTCCTGACCCTTATACAGAAAAGAAGAGAAAGAGAATTACATATAACCCTATGAAAGATCATGACTATTCAGTTGAAGGACCTACAATGCGTGAAGTTCATCCTGGACATTATGTTTACTGTAATACAGAAGAATTTAATCGTTTTGTAAAAGAATATGAGGAAGAAAGTAAATAGGAAAAATAAATGAAAAAAGCTTTAAAATGGATTATTCCTATTTTAATAGGATGTACTCTTGCTATTTTAGTAATGAGTACAAAGGGGATTTTTACAACTAATGATTCAAAAACAGTAATTCATATCTTAACAGATTCTTTTATCGTTCCTGGTGTCGTAATAACAGGAGTTGGATTATTAGTATTTGTTAGCAATGAAGGTGTCTTTGATATAATTATTTATGGCGTATATCAATTTGTAACAATGTTTTCTGCAAACCCTGCAGCACGTAAGTACAAGTCATTTAATGATTATAGAGAGATAAAAAGAAGCTCAAAAATGAGCTTCGGTAATATAGTAATTGTTGGTTTAGGCTTTCTTCTAATATCGGGAATTTTCGCCATAATTTGGCTTAATATGTAATTAGAATAGAGGTTAAAAAATGATACAAATTTATACAACACCAAGTTGTGCATCATGTCGTAAAGCAAAAAAATGGTTTGATCAATACAAAATACCATACTCAGAAAAAAATATTTTCAGCATTAAACTTAGTAAGGAAGATATATACAGAATGCTTGCGAATAGTGAAAATGGCTTTGATGATATAATCTCTACAAGATCTAAGATCTTCAAAGAAAAAAAGCTAGAACCTGAAAATATGAGTGTACAAGCATTGGTTAACTTCATTATTGATTATCCAAGTGTCTTAAAACGTCCAATCATAATTAATGAACGTGAATTACAAGTTGGATACAATAATGAAGATATCACAATCTTCTTACCAAAAGAATTAAGAAATTGTGAAGCATTTTAAAAAATAAAAACTCCCGTTATTGGGAGTTTTTTTATGATCTAGATTTTAGTGCATCATATGCACGTTTAATTTTTGGTTGACTCTTTTTATAAATAATTCCATGTTCTTTAACAAAATCAATGAAGTTTCGTTTTCCTTCTTCATAGTTTGTTACTTCATATTCAAGTTCATAATCAGTAGTATCTACATATTCACATAAATCGATAGATAACTTACCATTTTTATAAGGGAAGGTAATTCTAAAAGTTGATAAAGACATATAACAAGTTAATTTTTGATTTTTAATAATTTCACTAAGTTCATTATTTATAGATTCATTTGTAATAATGCCAGTATCTAAAAATTCTTTAAATTGTTCTTCCGTAATAACTTCTTCAATTTCGGTTAATACATATCCTTTTTTACGTTTTAAAGTAATTTCATATTTATCTCTTTTTCTTACTCTAAGTCCAATATCAGATGCTTTAAGTGTAAAACGAGGAGTATCAAAGTAATAATTAATTTGAAGATTACTTGGTTTATCACTAAACTCTTTCTTTAATTTATTATATTCTTGTTTTGATAATAATGTTTTAAAAACTACTGCGTTATCTTTTGTCATAAAATCACCTTTTTTTTAACTATATATGTATTATATCTAAAAAATATAAAAATGCAAATGTAATGCTTATATTATAAACAAATCATAAAACATTTTTAGAAGGCATAAAACACTGAAAAAAGAAGGATTTGTGGTATAATAATTTCAGTAGGTGATTATATGATAAAAAATACAGAAAACTTTAATTGGGAAAAATTCTTACAACCATATGAACTAGCAGTAGAAGGATTTATCCTAAAATTTGAAGGAATAAAAAAACAATACAAAATGGAAGGTGTGTATTGTCCAATTGAAATTGTATCCGGCCGTGTAAAATCTGTTGAAAGCATTCTTGATAAAGCGGAAAGAATGCAAGTACCATTTGAGTATATCGATGAAAGACTATATGATATCGGTGGAGTAAGAATTACTTGTAAATATATTGATGATGTATATGTTATTTGTGATTTAATAAAAGCAAGAAAAGATGTAAAAATTCTTGAAATAAGAGATTATATCAAAAATATGAAACCTAGTGGATATCGTTCACTACATATTTTAGCCGAATATAATGTTGAAACTATTCATGGCCAAATTCCAGTTATTCTTGAATTTCAAATAAGAACACATGCTATGCATTTTTGGGCAAGTATTGAACATTCCCTAAAATATAAATATCGAAAGCAAATTCCAACTGAATTAAAAAATAGATTGTATCAAGCTGCACTTGCGGCTAAAACTTTGGATAATGAAATGACATCGATTTATCATCTAATAAAAGAATATGACAAACTTGAAGAACCAAGTAATGATACAATTGATCCTCTAGAAGAAGAAATTAACACAAACTCTTTAAAAAGATGGTAATATATGATATTTAGATATAAAATTGATGAAGAAATCACCGTAAATGATTATCTAAAAAAGGTTAATATCCCAAGTAATGTCATATCATCATTAAAGAGTTCAAATGGGCAACTCTTAGTAAATGATCAAACTGTGAGTACTGTATATCAAATGAAAAATGGAGATTTATTGGAGGTTGTTTTTCCATCATCAACACAAGGTGAAAACATTGCGTCAGTAAAAGGAGATTTCAAAATAATTTATGAAGATTCTTATTTATTGATCGTAGACAAAGTTAATAACTTAGCATGTATTCCCACTAGAAAGCATTACAACCATTCGTTAGCAAATTATATTATGTCATATTACAAAAGATGTGGAATTGTCGCAAACATTCATTTCGTAAGTAGACTTGATGCACCAACATCGGGATTAATAATTCTTGCTAAAAATAGTTATATGTTAACACTGATGAAAAACACAACTCTTAATAAATATTATTTATTAGAAGTACATGGATTAATAAATAATGATGAAGGAACCATTGAAGCAGGAATTGAAAAAGATCCAAATAGTATTATTAAACGAAGAATAACTAAGGATTATATTAATTCAAAAACCATATATAAAACAATAGAAAAAACAGCTTCAACATCAATAATTGAAGCATTGTTAGTAACTGGTAAAACTCATCAACTTCGTCTTCATTTTAGTGATCTTGGTTATCCAATTGTTGGAGATTTGTTATACGATGAGGAAAATAATGATGAAAGTAGTATTCTTCATTTACATAGTTATAAAGTTGAATTCATTCATCCTATAACTAAAGAGAAAATGATATTTACTTCATATCCTGATTGGTACAAAAAATAATGGAAACTAGTGAACGAATACGTTCTACCTAGTTTCCATTTTTATTGCTATCTTATCAATTAATCCATATTCTTTTGCTTCTTCACTACTCATATAATAATCTTTTTCTACATCGCTTTCAATTTTTTCAAGAGGCTGATTAGTGTTTTCAGCAAGAATTTTATTAAGTAATTTTTTGGTCTTAATGATTTCTTCAGCAACAATCATAATGTCAGTAGCTTTACCTCTAGCTCCACCTGCTGGTTGGTGAATCATAATCTTGGTATTTGGTAGGGCATATCTTTTACCTTTTTCTCCTGCTGAAAGTAAAAAGGCTCCCATACTTGCACACATCCCCATACCAATAGTTGTAACTTGACATGATATATATTTAATCGTATCATATATCGCAAGTCCTGCACTAACCTCACCACCTGGAGAATTAATGTAAAGATAGATATCATCTTTTTGACTAGAACTTTCTAAAAACAATAGTTGAGCAATAACGCTAGCACTTAAGGCTTCATTAATTTCCCCAAATATTAAGATAATTCTATCTTGTAATAATCTAGAGTAAATGTCATAACTTCTTTCTCCTTTTGATGTTTGTTCAATAACAACTGGTGTTAAATACATATAACTACCTCCTTTATTAATATTATAATATATTAAAGATAAAAAAATTGTCATATTATGGTTGTGCAAAAACACAAACAAAAAAAGTTTTAATTAATATAATGAAGTGTAAGGAGGTGAAATCATGCCAAGATTTACAAGCCCTAACATGTTTAACCCAAATAATATGAATCAAGAAGGAAATTCATGTTGTAAACAACCTGAACAAAAACCAGAAACAGGATGTGGATGTAATCGACCTAAATGTCCAACTATATATAAGGAATGTCCACCAATAGTAACATGTTCAAAACAAGTAATTGACCAATATCATATTACAAAACAACCTTATATTCATACATATCATACTGAAGTAGTTCATCATCATATTTTACAAAATGAATTTATACCTAATTATACATGTAGTGAAGTTCATGTAAATGAACCAAATAATACAGTTCCTCCTACAATGTAAAGAAAGAGCTAAGACCAAGGAAACTTGGTCTTCTTTAATGCAAAAAGGCTGATTAATTTTCTAGGTTGTGATATAATTATGGAGTATTAAATAAATCGTTGATTGAGAAGATTTATAACAAAAAGTTTTATTTAGGGAGAACTAGTCGTGACTGAAAACTAGTTTATAAAATATGTTATAAAGTTCACCTCAGGAGAGACTTTAATCAAGTCCGTAATTCTTGCGTTAAAAGAATAATGAGGAAAGCAATGCTTTCAAATTAAGGTGGTACCACGGTTAACAATCGTCCTTTATTCATAAAGGGCGTTTTTTTTAGGAGGAAAGTATGAAAGAATTATTGTTAGGTATTTTAAATGAGGCCATTGATGTTTGTAAAAAGGCTAAAAGCAACCTTGAATTGAATGAATTAAAAGCCTACTATCTTGGTAAAAAAAGTCCATTAGGCGACATAATGAAAAAGATGGCTTCACTTTCAATTGAAGAAAAAAAGGAAGTAGGAGCACTTGCTAATCAAGTAAAAGCTAAAATAGAAGAAGCTATAAATCAAGTACGTGCAGCTATAGAAGAAAGAGAAATCGAAAGAAAACTAGAAAGTGAAAAAATAGATATCACTCTTCCTGGTAAAACATTTAATCTAGGAACTACACATCCACTAACTCAAACAGTTGAAATGTTACAAGAATTATTCTTAGGTATGGGTTATACTATTGCTGAAGGACCTGAAGTTGAACTTGATGTGTTTAACTTTGAACTTCTAAATGTACCAAAAGGTCATCCAGCTCGTGATATGCAAGATTCATTCTACATTTCAGATAATCTTTTACTTAGAACTCAAACTTCTCCAGTACAAGCTCGTACAATGCTTGCAATGAATGGCAAACCAATTAAAATTGTTTGCCCAGGTAAAGTATTTAGAAGAGATGACGATGATGCTACTCACTCACATCAATTTATGCAATGTGAAGGATTAGTAGTAGATAAAAACATTTCAATGTCAGACTTAAAAGGAACCTTACTATTAATTGCTAAAAAGATGTTTGGTGAAGAAAGAAGGATTCGTTTCCGCCCTTCATATTTTCCATTTACTGAACCATCAGTTGAAGTAGATGTAAGTTGCTTTAAATGCGGTGGTAAAGGATGCAGCCTATGCAAAGGTAATGGTTGGATTGAAGTATTAGGTGCAGGAATGGTTCACCCTAATGTACTTAGAGATTGTGGCTATGATCCAGAAGTATATCGTGGATTTGCATTTGGTATTGGTATTGAAAGATTAACAATGTTACGTCTTGGTATAGATGATATTCGTCAATTCTATATTAATGATAAACGTTTCTTAGAACAATTTAAAGGAGAAAAGTAATATGAGAGTATCGTATAATTGGTTAAAAGAATTAGTAAATATAGATGTTACTCCTGATCAATTAGTTGATGATATGTCATTATATTCAATAGAGATAGAAGACTATTTTAAATTATTACCAGCTACAGGACTTGTTGTAGGTGAAGTTCTAGAAAAAGAAAAACACCAAAATTCTGATCATCTATCAGTATGTCAAGTTAATTTAGGAAATAATGTATCACAAATTGTTTGTGGTGCTCCTAATGTTGATAAAGGCCAAAAAGTAATTGTAGCTCTTCCGGGAACTAAACTTCCTGGTGGAGAAATTAAAGTATCAGTTATTAGAGGCGTTCCATCAAATGGTATGTTATGCTCATTACAAGAATTAGGACTAGAATCAAAATATGTTCCTGAAAAATATGCTAATGGTATATATGTTTTACCAGAAGATGCTAAACCTGGTACTGATGCCTTAAAGTACTTAAATTTAGAAGATACAGTAATCGAACTTGGATTAACTCCAAATCGTATGGATTTATTATCTATGCTTGGAGTTGCGAAAGACGTAAATGCTATATATAACAAAGGTTTAAAAGAAGTAGCATTATCATTTAAAGAAAGTACAAAAGAGACTAAAGATGAAATAGATGTAGAACTTCAAACATCAACTTGTTATAGTTACTATGCAAGAGTAGTAGAAAATGTTGTAATTAAAGAATCACCTTCTTTTATTAAAGCAAGACTAATCGCAAGTGGAATTCGTCCAATCAATAATGTTGTTGATATTACAAACTATGTATTAATGTTATTTGGTCAACCTTTACATGCCTTTGATAAAGATCAATTAGGTAGTAAGATTATTGTTAGAAGAGCTCATAATGGTGAAGAAACCGTAACTCTTGATGGTAATAAGAGAATATTAAATCGCAGTGACATCGTAATTACTGACAATCGTACAATTGGTGATGACACAAGAATCGTATGTCTTGCAGGTGTAATGGGTGGAATAAACACTGAAGTAACAGAAAATACCAAAAATATAGTTCTAGAATCTGCTGTATTTAGACCACTAAGCATTAGAAGAACATCAGCAAAATTAGGCTTACGTAGTGAATCTAGTGTTAGATATGAAAGAGGCGTAGACTTAAATCAAAGCTTAGCTGCTTTAAATTATGCTTGTTACTTACTTGAAAAATATGCATCAGGTACAGTTTTAAAAGGTTATGTTCATCGTGGAACTGAGTATGTAGAAGATAAAGAAATCAAATTAACTGAAAAATATGTTAAAGATTATTTAGGTGTTAAAATTTCTCTTGATGAAATGAAACATATCTTTGAAGGCTTATCTTTCAAAGCAGATATCGAAGGCAAAGAAATCGTTGTAAAGGTACCTAATCGTCGTCTTGATATATCAATCAAACAAGACTTAGTAGAAGAAGTTGCTCGTATCCATGGATATGATAAATTACTTGAAACAACACCAGTAATGAGTGTTTCTGCTGAATATTCTAATGAACAAAAAATCAGAAGAACAATTGCCCAAACCTTAAGAGGCGTAGGATTAAGTGAAGTTGTAACATACTCTTTAGTTAGTGAAAAACTAGCTGATGAATTCCATATCTTATATAATGATGGTCATCGTCAAATATCTTTACTTCATCCAATGAGTGAAGAAAGAAAAGTTTTAAGAAGAACACTTGTAAGTAGTTTAGTAGACGTCCTAAAATATAATAATGCTAGAAAAATTGATAATCTAGCAATCTATGAAATTGGTAAACGCTACTTCTATGAAGGTGATGAAACTTATGAAGATTGGTGCTTTGCAGGAGCATTACAAGGAACTCAAGCAACCAACCTATGGACAACTTCAAGTAATAAAGTAGACTTCTACTATGTAAAAGGTATTCTTGAACTACTATTTACAAAACTTGGAATAAGTGTTAAATATCTTCCTTTAAATCTAGCATCAAAAGAACTTCACCCAGGAAGAAGTGCCCTAATTCAATTTAATGACAAAATCATTGGATTTATAGGTGAACTTCATCCAAAATATATGAAGGAAAAAGATGTGGAAGATACATATGTATTTGAAGTAGCTTTAGATGAAATCTTCCTACAAACAAAACCTCACTCTACATATAAACCAATATCTAAAGTTCCACCAGTATTTAGAGATTTAGCTTTAATTATGGATGAAAATCAAAATGTTGGAGAAATAATTGAAGCAATATACCGTGTAGACAAAAAGATGATTAAAAATGTTGAAGTATTCGATGTTTATAAAGGTGAAAACATTGAAGCCGGCAAGAAGAGTGTTGCAGTTAAAATAATGCTTGAAGAACAAGATACTCTAACTGATGAAGTAATTAATCAAAAGATGACAAAGATTATTAAGTCACTAGAATATCAATATAAAGTAACACTTAGATCATAAATAATATGGAGATATCTATAAAAGATATCTCCTTTTTTTATAATTAAAATTAGAAAAAAACGAATAAAACCATTAAAAATTTGATGTTTTTATTTTTTGACAAAACCATATGATTTTGGTATAATATAAAATAGGTTAGGGGGAAGATAAAATGAAAAAACAATTGCTTGAAAAAACTAAAGAATCCGTTTTCTCTGTTCTTCCAATTAGCATAATCGTTATAATCATTAGTATATTTATTCCCCTAGGTGGATGGAATATGCTAGGATTCGCAATAGGTGCAATTATGTTAATTGTAGGCTTAAGTTTATTCTCTCTTGGAGCTGATATGTCAATGATGAATATTGGCCTTGGAGTTGGAAAATTTATAACTCAAAAGAAAAAACTATGGATTTTCATGTTAGTTCCATTTATTATTGGAATGCTTGTAACTATTGCTGAACCTGATTTGCTAGTTCTCGCAAAACAAGTAAGTATTCCAGATTTTGTATTAATCATTTGTGTAGCACTAGGAGTTGGTATATTCTTAATGCTTGCAATGCTTAGAGTTGCTTTAAAAATTGATATTAGAGTAATTTTAGGTATTAGTTATATATTTGTATTTATAATGGCAATATTTCTACCATCAAAGTTAGTACCTATATCATTTGACTCAGGTGGTGTAACAACTGGACCAATGACCGTTCCCTTCATAATGGCACTAGGTTTAGGTGTTGCGACAATGAATAGAAACTCATCTAATAATGATGATAGCTTTGGTTATATTGCATTAAGTTCTGTTGGACCAATCTTAGCAGTTATTATTTTAGGCTTATGCACAAACATTGAAGTAAGTCAATCAGCAAATAGTATAGTTGTTACTGATTTTGCATTATTTACTAGAAACTTTGGACATACCTTCCTTGAAGTAATGAAAGAAATTGCTCTTGCCTTATCACCAATTATTGTTTTCGCAATCGTCTTTGAAATCATCATTTTTAAAGAAAACAAAAAAACAATTATTAAATTATTTGTTGGTATCGCATATGCATATGTAGGATTAGTATTATTCTTAACAGGTGCGAACATCGGCTTTATGCCAATAGGTAATGCTATCGGTTCTATTTTAGGTAGTGCCTCATATAAGTGGGTATTGATTCCACTTGGTATGGTAATGGGATTCTTCGTTGTTATGGCAGAACCTGCAGTTCATGTTTTGAACCATCAAGTAGAAGAGGTAACCGGTGGTGCCATTTCTAAACGATTAATGTTATTTAGCCTTGCAATTGGTGTTTCTGTATCTATCGGTCTTGCGATGGCAAGAGTTGTATTTGATTTCTCAATATGGTGGGTTTTAGTTCCTGGTTATGCAATTGCGTTAGTACTATCATTATTTGTACCAAAAATGTTTTCGGCGATTGCCTTTGACTCAGGTGGTGTTGCTTCAGGTCCAATGACCGCAACTTTCCTACTTCCACTTGCGACAGGAGCTTGCTTTGCGATATATCAAGATGACACAACAAAAATCCTTCAAAATGGATTTGGAGTAGTTGCCCTTGTTGCGATGACTCCACTAATTGTAATCCAAATTTTAGGCTTAGTTTATCAAATTAAAATCTATGTATCTAAACTTCATAGAGAATATGAATATGAAGAAGTTATTGATTTTGACTTAGATATAAAACCGGAGATTATGTATGAATAAAGAGTTAAAAGGTTTAAGATTAGTAATTACCTTTGTTGATCGTGGCCAAGGTGAAAAAATAACAAAATTGTATGAAAAACTTGGAGCAGTCAATCATCAAATATTCTTAGGATATGGAACAGCTTCATCAGAAATATATGCATATCTTGGATTTGGAATGATTGAAAAAGATGTATTGATAAGCGTAGTAGATGTAAGCCTTGTCCCATTTATGTTTAATGCTTTGAAAGAAGAAATGGACTTTGACTCTCCAGGACATGGCATAGCATGTTCAATTCCTGTTTTAAGTGTTGGCGGTCAAAGGGCATTAAATGCCATCTTAGGAATAACTGAAGAAAGGAATTAAAGTATGAAAGAATTAATCATAGTAATATGTAATATGGGAAGTGCTGATGATATTATGAATACAGCCAAAGAAAAAGGTGCTGGTGGTGGTACAATCATCCATGGTCGTGGATCAGCCAAAAAAGATGCTGAACATTTCTTAGGATTCACAATCAGACCTGAAAAAGAATTAGTTTTAATCATTACTGATGATACAATTCGTAACGACATAATGAGAGAAATTAGTAAAAAACATGGTGTCGGAACTAAAGCTCATGCAATATGTTTTTCAGTTCCTGTTGATGCGACTGTTGGACTTCCTAATAGAAAACAAACAGAAGAATAAAACAATAACCCCTTCAATGAACCTGTTCGTTAAAAATGGACAAGTTAAAAAAACACATTATTAAGAGTTAACTTCCTAAACTGAATAGGAGTTAGCTCTTTTATTTTTTCTTGTAATCTTTCATTATTGTAGTATTTTACAAAATTATTTATTGTTTTATCTACATCTTTAATTTTGAAATTTTTAATTAAATATATGCATTCTGACTTAAGTGTGCTAAAAAATGATTCTATTGGAACATTGTCCACACATGATCCTTTTGCAGATATAGACTGCGTTATATTATTTTTAATAAGCAAATTAATATATGTTATATTTGTGAAATGCCATCCTTGATCTGAATGCAAAATCAAGTTTTGTCTTTGTTCAACTGGTACTATATTAATTGCTTTTTTTACCGTATCTAATACTAATTGTAGATCTATAGATTTTGATATTGTGTATGCAATGATAGATTTGTCATACAAATCTTTGATGGCACATAGATATTTAACACCATCTACTGCAAAAATGTAAGAAATATCTATAGACCATTTACAATTTGAACAATTTGTGGTAAAATTACGTTGTAGAAGATTTGGTATCTGATGGTGTGGTAACTTTGAGTACCTATGAGTCTTCTTACGTGTTATGGATTGAATATCATTCAATCTCATGTATCGATATACGGTGTAGTTGGTAACCACTAAGTCGTATATCTTTTTAATTTGCATTCTTATTTGACGTATTCCCCATGTTTTATTCTTTTCATGCATTTTTACCACTATTTCATTAGTAGTCTCATTAAAAGCCTTATTTTGTGGTCTACCTAGTTTTATCCATTCGTAATATCCACTCTTTGAACAGTACAATACTTTACAAAGAACATTAATTGAATATTTGTTTTTCAACATATCAATTACTTGATATTTCTGCTTGGCTGTTGGCTTGTTAGGTAGACCAGGGATTTTTTTATATCTTCTAACATCCTCACTCTTTCTATCAATTCTTTCTTAGATAATTCTTCTAAAGATTTTTCAGAATGCTTTCTAGGACGTCCCTTACTAGGATTATTAAACTTAGTTGCTCTTCCTCTAGTTTCAATTATATGTCCATATTTTTTGTAGTTTTTAACCCATCTATATAAGGTGCTTGTATCTGATAAGTCAAACTTACGAACTATTTGGGCTGGTCCCATTTTATAGTTTAAATATAGAAGAACTATTTTTTCTTTTTCTTCATTTGTGTATCTAGTATGAGTTTTATTGTTTGTTTTTTTAATATACATAACTATTTTTCTCCTCATTTTAATTTTACAAAAAAACACATTAGAATTCAAGTAATCAATATCAGATTACTATATCTAATGTGTTTTTTTTATTTAGTCCGTTTTAATCAAACTAGTTCAATTAAGAAGGGGTTATTTATTTAATTATGCTCTAGATGAATATTTACCATCCCAAGTAGTAACGATAATCTTGTCACCTTGGTTAATAAACATAGGAACTTTAACTTTTAATCCAGTTTCAAGGGTAACTTCTTTTAAAGCATTAGTTGCAGTATTACCAGCAACCGCAGGGCTACTTTCAGTTACTTCAAGTGCCATCTTTTCAGGAAGGTTAACACCAAGAACTTCTGAACCATAGAATACGATTTCAACTGTCATACCTTCAAGAAGGAATTTAGATTCCCATTTTAATCTTTCAGCAGGTATTTCAATTTGATCATATGATTCAAGATCCATAAAGCAATAAGTATCGCCACCATATAGGTATTGATGTTTACGTTTTTCAATTAAAGCTTGTTCTAACTTTTCACCAGCATTAAATGAATATTCAATGTTAGCTCCAGTTCTTAAATTTTTAAGTTTTGTTTTTACAAAAGCTTGTCCTTTACCAGGTTTTACATGTTGGAAATCCATAATTTGATAAATGTTTCCATTGTAAAGAATTGTTAAACCAGTCTTAAAATCACTAGTATCAATCATTTTTTATCCTCCAAATATTATTATTAAATCTTCATACCGTATTATTATATCAAATTTTTCTCATTCTTGCAAGTTGTATAAACTTTTTTTTAAAAAATGTAAAAAAAGTTGATTAAATTACTTGCATTAATAAAGACAATATGCTATAATAATAGAGCATTTGAAAAAGAAATATGCGGGTGTGGTGAAATTGGCAGACACGCTAGACTTAGGATCTAGTTCTTCGGAGTGCAGGTTCAACTCCTGTCACCCGCACCATTTTTTTGAATGTATTACCGTGGGTCCTGTGGTGTAGCGGTTTATCACGCCTGCCTGTCACGCAGGAGATCGCGGGTTCGATTCCCGTCAGGACCGCCATTTTTTGCGCGCATGTAGTTCAATTGGATAGAATACTTGACTACGGATCAAGGGGTTGTGGGTTCGAATCCTGTCATGCGCGCCATCTTTATCTTTTAAATATAAATAACCAATTATTTTTTTTCGGGACTTAGCTCAGCTTGGTAGAGCATCTGGTTTGGGACCAGAGGGTCACAGGTTCGAATCCTGCAGTCCCGACCATTAAATATGCGGGCGTTGTTCAATGGTAGAACTTCAGCCTTCCAAGCTGACTATGCGGGTTCGATTCCCGTCGCTCGCTCCATTTATTTAAATTGATTAGTCTTATTCGTAAGGCTTATTTTTTTTGCTTTTAAAAGGTATTTTGACCATCTTTGGGTTGAAATACCTTATTTTTATTCAAACATAAGATTTTTTGTCAGAAAAAGTAAATAGGATTCTGACCTATAAGAGATAAATACTGGAAATAAAATTAGTTTTAGTGTATAATATGACTATGTAAAAAGTGATGAAATTTAATTACTAAGGAGACTTATTATGTATTTATATCATGGTTCACATGTTGGAAAAATAGAAAAGTTAAAAGCAAATTCTAAACAACATAATGGAAAGGAAGAAAAAGTAGTTTACTTAACTTCAAATTATGCATATTCTCTATTTTATATATGGGACCCAATTAAAAATCATCGAACAAATAAATATATAACAATCTATACTAAAAATGGAATTGTTTATTATGAAGAACAATTTCCAAATCAATTTTATGAATTTTATAACAATGTAAAAGGTTATGTTTACTATTGTGAAATGCAAGATGAAATTTTAAATGGAAGTGAAGAATCATTTTATATAAGTAATAATGACATAGATGTTATTAAGTTTGATTATATAGATAATGTTTATGAAAAAATTTTGGAATATGTAGAAAAAGGATTAGTAAAAATACTGTATTTTAATGAACAATCTAAAGAAAGACAGAATCAATTAGTTGAAATGATAGTTCAATCAATTTTAAAGAAACAATTAATTGGAAGTAATACTGAAAATGAACTTTTTCTTAAAAGATATTTTACTGAAGCCTATAATAAAGCAGTTGAATATCATGATAATGATAATAAATAATTAAGATGTCAGTTAACTAACAACAATAAAGTTAACTGGCTTTTTAAATAGCAGAAATAAGTGTTGTTTGTCATTTTTAGATCTTATATTGTATTACCCAAAAGACATCATTTAATTGACAATCAAAAATAATTATGGCATAATTATATTATTAAATGAATTTACTAGTTAATAGTTTAAAAACTAGAAAGGAGGATTAAATGATTTATAAATGGACCTACCAAACACCTGATGGATTTGATGATTTATTAATGAATAGTGATGGCACCTATTTAACAGGACTTTGGTTTATAGGTTCAAAAGATTCATCTAAACACTCCACAAATTGTGATGAAAAACTTATCCCAATATTTGAAGAAACAATCAAGTGGTTAGATATATATTTTAGTGGTAAAAATCCAGATTTTACTCCTAAATATAAAATAAATAATCTTACTCCATTTAGGTCAGAAGTCATCTCAATAATGAAAGAAATACCATTTGGAACCACCATTACTTATAATGATATTGCAAAAGAAATAGCACAAAAAAGAGGAATAAAGAAAATGTCTAGTCAAGCTGTTGGGGGAGCAGTAGGGTGGAATCCAATTTGTATTATTGTTCCATGCCATAGAGTAGTAGGATCAAATGGAAGTTTAACCGGTTATGGTGGTGGTATTAATAATAAGGTTCAACTTTTAATAAACGAACATAACGATATGAATAAATTTTATATTCCAACAAAGGGGACTAAGCTATGAAAAGATGCAGTTGGTGCAATTTAAATAACCCTTTATATGTAGAATATCATGACATAGAATGGGGAACTTTAAACCTTAATGATGAGTATTTATTTGAAATGTTAATCCTAGAATCATTTCAAGCAGGGTTATCATGGGAATGCGTATTAAATAAAAGAAATGATTTTAAGATAGCCTATGATTATTTTGATATCAATAAAATTATTAAGTATGATGATGTAAAAATAAATGAACTATTGTCAAATAGTAAAATCATTAGAAACAAACTTAAAATAAAAGCAAGTATTAATAATGCTAAAATATTTAAAGATATTCAAAATGAATTTGGCAGTTTTCATAATTATTTAGCCTTATATACAAAAAATCAAATAATATATGAAAATGGCAAAACTACCAATGATTTATCAGATGCAATATCCGGTGATTTAATCAAACGAGGTATGAAATTTGTTGGTTCTACAATTATATACTCATATTTACAAGCTATAGGTTTAATTAATTCACATGAAAAAGAATGTTTCAAATATAAAGGATAGACACATATGGAAATTATAGAAGTTAAAGAAAGAACTAGTGATTTAATTAATCAATTAGTAAATATCTGGGAAGATTCGGTAAAAGCAACGCATACCTTTTTATCTAAGGAAGAAATAGAAAGTATAAAACAGTTTGTTCCTGAATTTATAAAGAAAGTACCTCACTTGCTTATTGTTAAAACTGATAATAATGAACCAATTGCTTTTATGGGGATAAGTAATAAAAAAGTTGAAATGTTGTTTGTGAAAAATGAAAAACGACATCAAGGAATTGGAAAATCACTAATTGATTATGGAATTAACAACTTCCAAATAAATGAAGTAACAGTAAATGAAGATAATAATCAAGCAGTCTCATTTTATGAACATCTAGGCTTTAAAGTATTTAAAAGAACAAACTTAGATGAACAGGGGAATCCCTATCCAATTCTTTATATGAAAATTAATAAAAAATAACAAAAGGAGAAAATTATGAAACCATATATTACATGTTTTATGATGTCATCAGTTGATGGAAGAATTGACTGTGCAATGACAGAACACCTTGAAGGTGGAAATGAATACTATCAAATATTATCAAACTATAATTTTGACGCAACACTATCAGGAAAAGTTACAGCGATTATGCATCTTGCTAAAGACAATAACTTTAACCCTAAAGATAACACTCCTGTCAATGAAAGACAAATCTATAAAGCTGAATCTTCAAACTTTTATTCTATCGTAGTAGATACCACTGGCACTCTTACTTGGGAAAGTAATATTGTTGATGATGGTATGTTAATAGTTATCCTAAGTGAACAAGTAACTAAAGATTATTTAGCCTACTTAAAGGAAATGAATATTTCATATATCGTTACTGGTAAAAATCACATTGATTTGGTTGACGCAACATCAGTTTTAAATGAAGTATTTAACATTAAACGTTTAGGTATTGTAGGAGGAGGAAATATAAATGGAGCCTTCTTAGATAATCACTTACTTGATGAAGTTAGTGTATTAATTGGACCTGGCATCGATGGAAGAGGTGGTATGACTTCAACCTTTGATGGTATAAAAATGGATCGCACACCATTTAAACTAAACCTAAAGAATGTCACAAAATATGAAGATGGAGCAGTATTACTTGAATATCTAGTAATAAACAAATAAGTTAATGAAAAAGACAAAAAGAGTAATTCTCATAACTGGAGAAACCAGAGGGTTTGGATTTGAAACAGCAAAATTATTTATAAAAAATGATGATATTGTATGTGGCTTTTCTCGTAATGAATTTAACTATGAAGGAATCTATCATCAAATAGGTAATATCACAAATGAAGAAGATTGCAAACGTTGTGTTGAAAACATCATTCAAAAGTATGGAAAGATTGATATTCTTGTCAATAATGCAGGATTTGGCATCTTTGGTCCAGTAGAAGAAACTAACTTAGAAGATGCAAAAAAACAAATGGATGTAACCTTCTTTGGGGCATACATTATGACTAAACAAGTCTTGAAAGTAATGCGAGAACAAAGAAATGGTAGAATTATAAACGTTTCAAGTATTGGTGGTGTAATTCCCCTTCCATTTCAAGCTTTCTACAGTTCTAGCAAATGTGCTATGGATATGTTATTTGATGCATTAAGAGCAGAAGTATATCCTTATCATATTCAAATTACAAGTGTAAAACCTGGTGACAGTAAAACTGGATTTACCTCAAATCGTCATCATCCTAATCTCCCTGATTCTTCTCCATATAAAAAAGCTGCCACAAAATGCTTGGAAACCATCACAAAAGATGAGCAAACTGGTTTTCCTCCAATAAAGGTCGCAAATAAAATCTTTAAGATATCTAAAAAGAAAAAGGCTCCATACTCAGTTAGTGTAGGAACCAAAGATAAGTTTTTAGCTTTTATTTATAAAATATTGCCAAAAAGATTAAGAAATTATTTATTATACAAAATATATGCGAAAGAATAAAATGTAGGTATTTTTATACCTGCATTTTGTTTTATATATTATAAAATTATTCAGCATTAATAATACTATTTAATCCTTTAAAAACAATTAAATGAATATTTTCTTTATTTTCAGAGGTGTTTTCTAAAAATCCTTTTAAGATTTTTTCCACATAAAAGAAAACCATACTAGTTATGTAATTCCAAAGTAACAAAGTTTGATCATCATTTAAATTGTTATTTTTGAAAAAAAGTAGGTGAGCAACTTTTAAAAACTCATTTGCACGAGGATTGTTAATTGTTGGATCAAATCCATATTTATTATTATAAGAAATATAGTAAAGCGTTTCGGTTTTATCTTCAATAAATCTTTCAACAAAGAAATCAAATATTTCAATAATATTCATATTGTTTTCTAAACATTCAGATATACTTTCCATATGTTTTCGATCAAATCTTTGAGCAATTGTGTCAATTAATTCTTGCATTGATTTAAAATGACAATAAATTGTATGTGTTGATATTCCACATGCTTTAGCGACATTTCTTGCAGAAATCTCTGTAACACCTTTAGTTGCTCCAATCAAAAGGGCCTCTTGTTCAATCTTTTCCTTAATATTTTCAAGCTTTCGGTATCCCATAACTTCAATTCTCCTTTAGCCTATTATATCACATTTTAATATAATAAGAATAAATTTACTTATAAAAGTGAGAATTTGACAATATTTAAATAATATGGTATAATTAAAGTACTAAATAGGACTATTTTAATCATATAATTAAAGGGGGAAAATATGGATAAAAAAAGAGAAAACTTAAGAAGAATGATGGTATCAGTAAATATCATCTATCAAGCTTATTCATACATGGCTAAAAAGATGGGGATAAAAGATGAAATGCTTTCACTTCTATATGCGTTAGAAGATGGAAAAATGTATACCCAAGCAGACATTTGTAAAATGTGGAATATTCCCAAAACAACAATTAACACTATTGTTTTAGAAGGAAAAAATAAAAATCTAATTACACTTGTAGAAAATCCGTTAAACAAAAAAGAAAAGTATATAAAGATAACTGAATATGGAAAACTCTTTTCAGAAGAAATTCTAAAATCTGTTTACAAGATAGAAGATTTAGCCTATCAAGATAGTAATATAACATTAGAAGATGTAATAAAACTCGAAGATTTCTCTAAAGATCTAGAGATAAAAACAAAAGAACATTTTAATCAAATAACAAAGCCACAAAATGAACTAGAAATGGTTCTTTATGAATTTGATAATAAATATATCAAAGAAATTGAAAAACTATATAAAGAAGCTTTTCCGGCTAATGAAAGAATAGATTTTAAATACTTTATTAACAACATTCCTAATCTTGAACTATACGTTTTTATTTATCAAAATCATTTTGTTGGATTTGCTTTAACAACCACTTGTGATGATATAGTTTATCTACTTTATTTTGCGATGACATCAAAACATCGTAGTAAGGGCTTTGGAAGCCAAGCCTTAGAGCTACTTAAAAAAAGAAAAAAAGGAAAAACCATTCTTGCTGATATTGAGGTAGGAACAATTGATTCTGTCAATTGTTTAGAAAGAATTAAACGTAAGAAATTCTATCTAAGAGCGGGATTTTCCGAAACCAATGTAAGATATACTCAGCGTAATGTTGAATTTGAAATTCTCTGCTTTGGTGAAGCTGTAACCGAAAATGATATTAATGAGGTTTGGAAAATACTACCAACTGAATTAGTTAATGAATATCGAAAATAAAATGTCCCACTTAAAAAGTGAGACATTTTTTCATTAATGTTTCTTTCTTAATACAAAAGCAAGAAGGGTTACAGCAGAAGTAAGAGTAAATACAAGTTCTAAACTTTTCTTGCATCCACATCCTTTTTTAATTTCTTCAACTTTTTCCCATACAGCAGTTAATTCAACATTACCTAAATTTCTAGATGTAATGCTTGTAACAATTTCACCATCTAATTGCCAACCTACAAATTTATATCCTTCACGGATTGGATTATGTAGAGTTACATTTAAATCTTCAATTGTATAATGATCTGGATTATCAGCAGAATTTCTACCACCATCAAGATTATAAGTAATGTTATATGTTCTGATACTATATCTTGCATATACGTTAAGATTACCATAACTTATATCAGTAATTTCTAAAACTTTGGTACCATCAGTTTCTTTAGTATACCAACCTAAGAAATTATATCCAGGTTTAGTTGGATCATATAGATAGAATGGAACATCTTCAATAGAATAAGTAGTTTTATTATTTACGTTTTGTGTACCACCATCTAATATATATGTAATAGTGTAAGTAATCTTTTCATATTTTGCAGTTAGAGTAATATCACTTGCATATTCTGTTCCAATTTCTTCAACTAAGTTTTCACCAATGTACCAACCTAGGAATCTATAACCATATTTAGTTGCAGGAGATAAACGGATTGGAAGTTCAGCAGCTTTGAATCTAGTTGGATTCAACTCATCGTTTTTACCACCATCAAGTTCATATGTAATATTATATGTCGCAAGTTCATATCTTGCATATAATGTAACATTTTCACCAAGTAGCTTTTCTACCTTTTTACCATCTTCTGTAAACCAACCTACAAAGTCATATCCTGGTTTAATCGCAGGTTTTAAAATATATGGAACATCAGCTGTAGTATAAGATGTTGGATTTTCATGTGTACCACCATCAACAACATATTCTACATTATATGTTTCAGCTGGAGCAAGAGGAAGATTAACTGTTTCATTCTTACGTGGTATTGATTGGATACTATACTTATACATAATTTGTAAAGTACTAGGATCTTTAACATCTGTTTTTTTAATAGTTATAGATGTCATATCATAATCAGGAATAGCACGTAGTTTTTTATCATATTTAACATAGCATTGAGTAATTGTTTTCTTTGGATCAGAAATGTTGAAATGTATAATGTAACTATCTTCAGTTTCTTCATAACAATAACCAAATATTTCAGGTGGTGTTTTACCAGTAGTAAATGTAGCACTTCCTTGCATATTTTTAAGGGTTGTATTTTTATAAGTTATATCATAAGAATAAGTTAAATTATATTTTGTTTCTTCTTGAAGATTTTCTAATGTAATTTCATCATCAAGATCAAATGTTTGTTCAACATTATTAAGTTTAATTTTTAAATTAGAAATTTCAGTTCCTTTACTCTTTTGATAAGTAATTGTAGCAGAATTATTTCCAGCTTCACTAACTTCAAATTTTGCTGCTGGAACAACAACTAATAAAGCATTAGAATCATCTCTTTCATCGCCATCAGATGGTGAGTTCCAAACATCAAATTCATCAAATTCATTTCTAGTAATAATTGTTGTTGAGCCACCACCATCAAGGTTATAAGCTTCAACACAACCATAGTAAAGAAGAGTAGCAGAAAGTTCAGCATAGCTCATACCATACATGTCACTACCAAATTGACGACCATCAACTGTCATTAAGACAATGCTTCCATCTTCTTTAATACCAACACAAGTACGAGGGTGACGATCAAGACCACCAGCCTCTTCATAAGCTTCACCATCTTTAAGTAATTGAGCACCTGCTCCTGTAACATTGTCACAATCAGCAAACTTACCAGTTAGATTGTATTGTACACGAATAGTTGTACCATCAGTTAATAATGATGTAATTTCACTATTAGTAGTTTCAATCGCAAATTGACCAAAACGTAGAGTAACATCTTCATTATTTTTTGTTACAATACCTTTACCATAAATTGCTTTATTAGAACTTGGTAAACAACGATATGGAGCTTTAACTATATAAGTGTTAGAACTAGAAATGCTCATAGGAACTTCATTTCTAACTGTTGAAGTGATACCATCAATAGTTTGTTGTTCCATTACATTGTAAGTATACCATACAGAAATTTCATCATCAGTAGGTTTTTGATTAATTTTATCAACAGCAATCTCTTTAACAACATCTTCATTTTCATTGTAAATTGTAAGCATTAAGCCGCCAACTTCACAACCATTACCACCAACTAGTTGATAACCAGAACCATCATTCTTAAAACCAACATTACTGCTATTACCGAATGGACGATATACTTCGCCATTACTTACGTGAATACCATTACCTTGATAAGGTAGTGCTTGTTTACCATTAATATCAAAGAAATCACCATTTACAGCTGCAATAACTTTCCATCCTGGATTGTGCATTTCAAAGTTTTTAGCAAGGCTTTTAACAGTTTGTTTAGTCCAACCATCATTTAGAATATATGTCCAATTGACAATACGAACTGCCTCATTACTTTGAACACTTAAGACATTGACAGATTGTCCAACTAAAGTGTTTTTAGGACCACAACTATCATAATCGTTAAGACGACCAGCACTACTTAATGCTTTATCTTTAATATGAGTAATTCCAAATCCTAAATTTTTGGTAAAAACATTCTCTGTTGTTTCATAGGTTGCATCAAGTACAGATACTTTTTTAGAGTCTTCAGCGTGAACTGAAACACTGCTAAATACAAATAAACCTAACAAAACAAAGAGAGTACAAATAAATATAAATCTTTTTTTCATTTTTCCTCCTTAAGTTTTATTTTCTAAAATGATTATACCATTTTTATAAAAAAAGGGTAAATTTTATGCATTTTAACTGCTTTTATGCTATCATAATTTCCAAAAGAGGTGTAACTATGAAAGAATCAATTATTGTTTCGCACTTAAGAAAAACATTTATCTTATCAAAGAAACAAATGCGTATTGAACACGCAACAGAAAACAAAAGAGTTGCAGTAAATGATATAAGTTTTACCACTTATCAAGGAGAAATCTTTGGTCTTTTAGGTCCTAATGGAGCTGGTAAAACTACTACCCTTCGCTGCATTTCAACTTTAATTAAACCAGATAGTGGAACCATAACAGTAAATGGCTTTGATGTTAAAGATGATATTAAAGTAAAAAAGAATCTTTGTTTTTTAACAAATGAATTAAAGCTAGAAGAACAAATGACGCCAACATATGCTTTTAACTATTATGCTCGTTTTTATGATTTATCAGAAGAAGTAATTAATGAACGTCGTGAGAAACTATTTAAAATTTTTGGCATTGAAAAATTTGCTGAAGTAAAAATTAGTGATCTATCTACTGGTATGAAACAAAAGACATCAATTGTAGTCAGCTTAGTAAATGATCCTGATATTATAATCTTTGATGAACCTACCAATGGTCTTGATGTTTTAACCGCAAGACTTGTTACTGACTATTTATTAGAACTAAAGAAGGCAGGTAAATCAATAATTATTAGTACTCACATAATGAATCTTGTTGAAAAAATATGTGATAGAGTTGGTATCATCATTAATGGCAAGATGGTAGCCTGTGATACCGTTGAGAATATCTGTAATCTATCACCAAACCATGATTTAGAAGAAGTCTTCTTTAAATTATATAAAGAAGAAATGAAGGAGGACTAAGATGAAAAATATTTTTAATATTGTAAAAAAAGAATTAGATAAAATCTTTAAAAGTCCTCGTTTAATATTTTCAACATTTATTTTACCTGGTCTTTTAATATTTGTAATGTATTCATTTATGGGTTCAAGTGCTAAAACTCAACAAAACAAAAACTATGAACACGACTATAACATAGTATTTAATGGAGTTGAGTGTAAACAATTAGAAAATGAATTAAGTAATATATATTATGATACTGATAAAAAATATAATGTTACAATAACATATAGTTCAGAAGAACAAGTAGAAAATTTAAAACAAGAAAAAGTTGATTTAGTAATAGCATATGATAATAATATTAATGAAATACTAAATAAGACAATAACTGAAGGAAATCCAAATATTAAGATTTCGGTTTATTCAGGTAGTACTTACTCAACATTCATTAATCAAATAGTTACAAGTAAACTAAATGAAATGGAAACTAATATTAATCCAACAATAAAGTATGTGTTAACTCCTAATATTATGGATGTTGCGACTGACTCAGAGAGAAGCTCAACATATCTTGGAATGCTTGCTCCAATGCTTATTATGACCTTTATTTTTGCGGGAGCACTTTCTATCGGTGCTGATTCAATTGCTGGAGAAAAAGAAAGAGGAACCATTGCTACTATGTTGATGGCTCCAATTAGTAAAAATGAAATTGTCCTTGGTAAAATTATTTCGGCTATTATCATTACTATAATTGCTGCAATCTGCTCATTTATTGGCCTTTTAGGTTCATTATCTCAATTATCTTCAGTAATGGGAGATACAGCAGAAACAGGAATTAGCATGAGTATTACATTTGGCTCAGCTGTTCAAATGCTAGTATTAATAGTTTTAATTTCTTTAATCGCAGTAAGTTTGTTCCTAGTTGCTTCAACTTTTGCAAAATCAACAAAAGAAGCAACAATGTATGCTATGCCAGTATACCTAATTGGAATCATTAGTGGTGTATTTACAATGTTTGAAACCACAGTTCCAACCTCAATTCTTCCTTATTTAATACCTATATATAATTTAACATTAGGATTAAAAGGAGTATTCATGGGATCCTTACTTCCTAGTTGCTTTGTTACTATTCTTTTAAGTAATATTGTATACTTCGCAGTAATATTAGTAATTGTTAAAAAGATGTTTTCAAGTGAACGTATTATGTTCGCGAGATAATCAAAAAATAGAGTTCTACCATTGTAGGACTCTATTTATTTATATAGTCTTTTAAACTAATGTTCTTTTTAATCTTATTTCCAACAAGATACTTTTTAACATTTATAACATTGATTAAAGGTGTAGAAGTACCTGATGAAATAATAAAATTATCAAACTTTTTAACAAATTCAGAATCTAATGATTCATAAGAATCAACAAATATACAATTCTTAGTATATCTAAGACCTAGTTCATATAACTTAGTACAATTGTTACTTGCTTTATCACCAACAATAATGACTAAAGTATTCTCCAAATTTGAACTTTCAAGTGTATTTTTTAACTCCTCTTGTCTAAGTTTTGTCGCATTGCATATCATAGGAATAATTACAACCTTATCATTCTTTTTAACCACATAGTCATAAATATGTTTAACATCATAATCAGACATTGTTGTTTGATGAGCAATCGCAATCTTATCATAAGAAGGAACTTCAAAGTTATCATCAGTTATTAAAGTAATGTTTGAAGAAAAACTAAGAACAGCTTCTGTTTCTGGATGATTCTTTTTGCCTATATATAATAAATGATAACCGTTGTTTAAATATTCTTTAATTAGTTGATATGATCTTTCAACAAAAGGACAAGTAGCATCAACAATTGTTAATCCCTTAGCTTTAGCTTTTTCTTTTACCATATCACTTACACCATGGGCTGAAAAGATAATAGTTCCACTAGAAATGTCATCTAATAATTCCAATTTACTTTTTCCTGAAAGTACAATAATACCCTTATCTTTAAAGTAATTGTTTACAAATTCATTATGAACAATACTATTTAATAAATATATTGGTTTAGGATATTTATTTGTTTTAATAATATCATCAACTAATTTTATAGAGTGACTTACACCATAACAAAATCCTGCATTAACAAGAAGAGTAACACTTTTGTTTTTATTCATTATTATCACCTATTTAATTATATACTATTTTTTCAAAAAAATCAAAGAATACAGAGTTTTTATCTTTCCAAAATCATAAAAAGATAGTATAATAAATGCGTTCAATAATCATATAATATATTGGTGATAAAAATGGAAGAAAAAAAACAAGAAAATCAACCATTAATGTTTATTGATACAATTCAAGAAATAAATGAAAAAAATAAACAACAAACTTATTACGATTCACGTAATAAAAAAGAAAAAAAAGCTGATTCATAAAATCAGCACTTTGGAGGAATACCCAAGTGGTTGAAGGGTCCTGTTTCGAAAGCAGGTAGATCAGTAATGGTGCAGGGGTTCAAATCCCCTTTCCTCCGCCATAAGAAGCAATAGGTTTGATATAAATTGTATCAAGCTTTTTTCTTTTTATAATATTGTTAATAACAATTGATTGCACGTAAGTTTTTTGGATGGTAGTAAAAATTCATTCATTTACGAAACAAAAATGTTGCAAATATCTGAATAATATTGTACAATAGCATTGAGGTATAGTTATGAAAAAATTAAGTAAAATAGCAGAAATATATAATAATAAAGAATTAAAAGAAATGTCAATCGAACAACAAGAAAAATGGTTAAGAGCAAAAATAGTAATGCAATTTGTATATTTAAGAGAAAAACAAGGGTACACGCAACAAGAGATTGCGGATAAAATGGGAGTAATGCGTCAACAAATAACTAGATTTGAAAATATGAGTAATTCCCCAACTATTTTCTTTTTAGTAAAATATGCAAATGCATTAGGTACAGAAATAGATGTTATTCTAAAAGGAATAGAATTAATAGAGGTGACAAATAATGAACAGATATGAAACAGTAAAATTTAATAATGATTCTGTGGAAATTGATGTAACAGTATCTCCATTGGAGGACACTGTTTGGTTGAGTCAAGAACAAATGGCTTTGCTATTCAATGTGAATGTTCCTGCAGTTAATAAACATATTAAAAATATAATATCTGAAAATGAATTAGATGAAGGCTCAACTGTTTCCAAAATGGAAATTGTTCGATATGAAGGAAAGAGAAGAGTAAAAAGAAATATTAATATTTATAATTTAGATATGATAATTTCTGTAGGATATAGGGTTAATTCTGTTGAAGGAATAAAATTTAGAAGATGGGCAAATAAAGTATTGAAAGAATATTTAATAAAAGGATATGCAATTAATGAAGAAAGATCACTTGTTACAAATGAAAACTATGTAAGATTAATT
>CAKPAZ010000007.1 GCA_934133195.1 uncultured Bacilli bacterium
AATACTATCGTCCTAATCAACAAAATAATTATGCTTATAATTATGAATAATTTTGTAAAATTGCAAAGTTATTGACACTAAAATGTAAAAAATAAGAGTATTAGAAAAATCTAGTACTCTCTTCTTTAGAATTAATTATTTTTTTTATAAATTCAGGAAGGTTAGTTCCTACTTTCTTATTTAATTCATTAATATCATTTTCAAATCTTTTTGAATTTTCAATTGCTGTAGTAATCAAATCAATGTATTTATCTGCGTCAAATTTATTTTTGTGATATTTTAAATCATGCTTTCTTAGTTCGTTAAAAACAAAAGTGTTTTTATGACTATCACATTTATTTTCAAGTAAAGTACTCTCTTCATACTCTAGACAATTAGAATAATGTAACAATAACCAAAATTCAAAGCATGGATTAATTACATAGAATTCAACATCATTTTCTTTTGTTGATTTTAAAACACTAAAGTATTGATTTCCCATTACACTTTTACTATCTCTATCTACAATTAAATAAATTTTATCTAACTCTTTATCAAATGTAGATTGTTCATTAATTATTTTTTCTAATGCATCTTTTTCAATTAAAATATCATTAATTTCGTAATCATCAATATACTCTACAAATATTGATTTAATTGTTTCATAAAGTACATTAATGTCAATAGGATCATCCATATCTATGTTTTTTTTAACTATTAATTCTCGATATTTATTTTTAACATTATTTTTAATTAATAAATTTGTAAATTCGCAAAGATAATCATAAATATTATCAAATATAGTATTATAAGTATAAGTAATTTGTTCTTCTTCGTTTATTATTGAGGTTAGTAGTTTCATTATTTTTTCAGGGTTAGTCCATCCTTCTTTATCTTTGTCTCTTAAGAAATAAAATATATTATTAAATATTTCATTTTTTTGAAAGAAACTATCAAAGTATATTTGTTCAGACTTTGTCCCTTCAAAAATAATAAAGTGTTTAGTTCTAGGATCTTGTATATGCGATTTACGTGAATAAAATTTTTCCTTAGTCGCTAATCTCATTCTCCGTTATTACGTTTGGAAATACCTTGTCAAAAACTGGTATTCCTCCATATCTCCCTTCTAAATATGCTTTATCTATTTTTTTATCAAAACGAACATTAAATTCTTCTAATGAATATAGTGAAGAAACATTATTTGTTTTTTCAACAAACCATATTTCATCTCTTCTTAAAATGTCAAAATCTAATAATCGTGATTCATGAGTTGTAACAATTAATTGATTGTTATTATTTTCATTTTTAGCTTTTTCTAAAAATAATTTAACAAACTTACAGGTTAATTGAGGATGTAAACAACGATCTAATTCATCAACAACGTATGTTTTATTTGTTTCATCAGTCAATAAAATACCTGCTAAATCAAGGATTCTGGCTGTACCTTCTGATTCTTCTTCTAATGTTAATGGATATTTATTTTCCATATCATGATAGAAATAAATTTGTTCAAATTCCATTTCACCATTTTTGCTGATTTTAATTATCCAAAATTTGTTATCTATACGAATAAAAGATCCAATATCGTTAAAATTATTTTTATCTAGCATTTTTTTAAGTGCTGTTTCTCTTATGGAATCAATGATTCTTGTAGGTAGTTCTTTTTTTACTTCATCAATGCTTTTTTTAACTTTATCGATTTTGTGAATTCCTGTACCAAACATTTCCATAAATTTTGATAAGCAATTTAATCTACTTTCTACCTTAAAGAATTCAGCTGATGTAATCATGGTTGTAGGATTAGCTATATCTAAGGAATTAACAAACCAGTTATATACTAGTTTGAATATTTTAGCTTCTTCATGTTCAAATAAGGATGGTTTATCCGTATTTAAAAACTTAAGAAGTAATGTTGATTGATTATTAACAAAATCATTTTTATAAAATTCAAGTTTATTAAGTAATTTTGCATCAAAATTCTTTTTAAATGTGATTTTATTATTTAAAGCATCATTCTCAAATATTAGTTTTTCATGTTCACCTTTTAATTCATAAAGCCATTCAGATATAATCTTATTGGTTACAAAACTAACTTCAAAGCCATATGAGTATGATTTGCCATCTAAATAAAGTATAGTTTCAAAATAACTGCTTTCCATTTTATTTACATCTTGTAATTTATAATAATAATCAACAGAAAAGTTAGGCATGGAAAGGGTAACAATATTCTTCATTGCTTTGAAGGCATAAACAAGGTTACTTTTACCAGATGCATTAGCACCAAAAACAGCAGAAAATTTTAAAAGTTTAAAATCTTTACAATTGGTTAATCTTTCTCCATTTTTGTTTGTTGGACCAGCTACCATTGAAAATTCAGTTAATTCTTTAAACGATAATACATTTCTTACCTTAAAACTAATTAGCATTTCTTCACCCTCTTTATTATTATTTAAAAAACATTGAGAATTATCAATATACATATATTATACTCCTTTTTAATTGGTCTGTCAAGTGATAAAATCACTCTATATTTATTATATGTGTTATTTTAAATAATAAACACTATTTATTATGTGATTTTTTCACATAAATGTAGTAACTATAATAAAAAAGCATTAGAAAATCTAATGCTTTTTACTTTTTCCTGATAAAATATCTGTAAGCCATATTCTGTAACAATTTCTTGTTGGTAATCATTTATCTCAGTTTTCACTGTAACTTGAGTAAGTTCATTTCCTTCTCGCGTCATGCCCCTACCAAAATTTGGGTTGCTAGCTTGAGGGGTTTACCCGTTCCACTTCTTTGTTTCCAAAGAATCTCGTCTCTGTGGCACCTTAGGAACTACACCATGGATAAATCTTTAGGTTTCATTCGCCGTCACCATCGCTGGTGCCCTAACTTATTTTTTCGTTAGGCACAAACACTACAGACATCGCAGTCTGTGCTAGTATGGACTTTCCTAACACATCTACATGTGCTCGATTACCCGATATTTTATGTTTTGTTTTTAGATTTTTTCTTTTAAGCCATCAGTTATTAAGTAACCAATACTTAAAACGCCATTACCGATATGACATCCAACGGTTGGAGTTACTGTTGTGATTTCTATACGTTCAGCGTTTTTATAGATGCCTTTAATTCTTTCTGCTAGTTTTACCGCATCATCATATCTATTTGTATGTTGTACTACAAATATAACATTTTTAGCATCTTTAGTTTCATTTAAAACAATTTCAATCATTCTATCAATTGCTTTAGCATGAGTTCTTACTTTTTCAAATACGTCAATAGTACCTGTTGGTTTACCCAATTTTAGGATTGGTTTAATTTTCATTAAGCCACCGATAAAACCAGATACAGCGTTTAGTCTTCCATTTTTAACTAGATATTTTAAATCATCAACAAGAAAGTAAGTTCTTGATTGATCAGCTAGTTTTTCACATTCAACAAATATTTCTTCAACATTATAGCCTTTATTCGCTAAGATTTCAGCGTAGTGGGCAGTGTAGCCTTCCATCACACATGCGGTATGACAGTCAAATACATGGAAGTTGATGTCATCAAAGTATTCACTACCTACGGCTTTAAGGTTTTCACCATAAGCAGAAAGGCCAAATGAGATTGGGAAGTGAATGACAGTGTCACATCCTTCTTTTTTGTATTCTTCAGCACATCTAATAATTTCTTCTGGTGTTGGAGCACTTGTAGATGGAACAATATCAGTTTCTGCTAGTTTTTTGTAAAATTCATCAGCAGTAACATCAATACCATCAACTAATTCTTTTTCACCAAAATGAATTGTTGTTCTTGTTATTTTAATATTATGTTTGAATGGAGCGTATTCCAGACCAGAACTACAATCAGCAGTTATACCTATTTTCATAATTATTCCTCTGTAGTTTTCTTTCTTCTATAAGTTCTTTTTGGTTTTGGAGCTTCAGCTTCTTCCTTTTTTTCTTCAGGTTGAGCTTCTTCTACCGGTGTTTCTTTAACTTCTTCAGGAGTTTCTTCTTTTACTTCTTTCTTTTCTTCTCTTTCAGGTTTTTGAAGTAAAGCTTTACGTGATAAAACAAGTTTACCTTTTTCATCAATCTTTAGAAGTTTAACAACAATTTCATCACCTTCATGAACAACATCTTCTACTTTATTAACACGTTTAGTGTCAAGAGCAGAGATATGACATAAGCCTTCACATCCAGGCCATAGTTCACAGAAAGCACCAAAATCCATAATTTTAACAACTTTAACAGGATAGATTTCACCAACTACTGGTACACGAGTAATGTCTTCAATGATTTTAACTGCTTTGTCAATCCATTCTTGATCAGAATGCATTACAAATACACGACCATCTTGTTCAATATCGATTTTAACGTTATTGCATTTTTCAATGATTTCTTGAATAACTTTACCACCACTACCAATAACATCACGAATCTTATCTGGGTTGATGCGGATCATCTTAACTTTAGGTGCATAAGGACTTAAAGTAGGGCGAACTTCTTTAATAGTTGTTGCCATATGATCAAGGATTTGCATACGACCTTTTTTAGCTTGAGCTAAAGCTTCTTTTAAGATTTCTTTAGTGATACCTTTGATCTTAATATCCATTTGTAAAGCGGTGATACCTTGTCTTGTACCAGATACTTTAAAGTCCATATCACCATAGTGATCTTCTAGACCTTGGATATCAGTTAAGATTGTATATTTAGAACATTCATCATCTTCACTAATTAATCCCATGGCGATACCTGCAACTGGAGCTTTAATTGGAACACCAGCAGCCATTAAGGCAAGAGTACCAGCACAAATAGATGCTTGAGATGATGAACCATTAGATTCAAGGATTTCACTTACAACACGAATTGTGTAAGGGAATTCTTCTTCTGATGGAATAACTTGAGCAAGTGATCTTTCACCAAGGGCACCATGACCAATTTCACGACGACCAGGTGAACCATATTTACCAGTTGATCCTACAGAAAATTGAGGGAAGTTGTAGTGTAACATGAAACGTTTACCTTCTTCAACACCTAAACCATCAATGATTTGGAATTCATTAAGTGAGCCAAGAGTTACAGTTGATAAACTTTGAGTTTGACCTCTTGTAAATAATGCAGATCCATGAGTACGTTCAAAGATATCAACACGTGAAGATAGAGGTCTGATTTCATCGATTGCTCTTCCATCAGGTCTAATCTTATCATTAGTGATTAATCTTCTAACTTCTTCAGCAAGAATGTGTTCAAGAATCATGTTGACATAAATCATATTCTTTTCACAATCTTCTTTTGACATATTAGGATCAGCCATAAACTTTTCCATAAAGTGTACACGAGTCTTTTCATTTACCGCGTCAATTGCAGCTTCTCTAGCTTTCTTTTCATGAGTTGAGATAGCTGGAATTAATTCAGGTTCAGCGAATTCACGAACAGCTTTATCAAGATCTTCAGGAATCTTGAATAAATCAACTGTTTTCTTTTCTTTACCACAAGCTTTAATAATTTCTTCTTCAAATGCACAAAGACGTTTAATTTCTTCATGACCAAACATTAAAGCTTCTAGCATATCTTCTTCTGATACTTGTTTTGAGCCAGCTTCAACCATGTTGATGGCTTTCGCAGTACCAGCAAGTGTTAAATTAATATCTGATTTTTCCATTTCTTCCACAGTTGGGTTAATTACAAGTTCACCATTAACTCTACCAACCATGACACCAGCGATTGGGCCTTCAAATGGAATGTTTGAAATACAAAGTGCAATACTTGAACCTAGCATTGCGGCCATCGCAGATGAGTAATCAGGATTAGCACACATTACCATGTTAACTACTTGTACTTCATTTCTAAATCCATCTTGGAATAAAGGTCTAATTGGACGGTCAATTAAACGAGAAACTAATGTTTCATGTTCAGTAGGGCGACCTTCTCTCTTTAAGAATCCACCAGGAATCTTACCAGCTGCATATAATCTTTCTTGATATAATACAGTAAGTGGGAAGAAATCAGTGTCCATAGCTTTATCACTACCAACGGCTGTACTTAAAACAGCTGTATCATTATATCTTACAAGACATGCTCCATGAGCTTGTTTTGCGAGTTCACCAATTTCAACAACAATCTTACGTCCGCGATGAGAATATTCAAAAATTTGTTTTTCCATATCTTTCTCCTTTTCTTATTTCTATTCATTATTATTATTCAGTATATCTTCAATTATAATACAAAAATAATGTACTATAAATTAATTTTCTAATAGTGATAAAGGGCACATAAGTGCCCTTTAGTACTACTTTCTTAATCCTAATTTGGCAATAAGTTCACGGTAACGTTGAATGTCTTTACTCTTTAAATAGTTAAGTAAGTTACGACGATGACCGATTTTCTTTAACAAACCACGACGAGAATGGAAATCATGAGTATGAACTTTTAAGTGTTCATTTAGTTTGTTGATTTCAGCAGTTAAAATCGCAATTTGAACTTCAGCTGAACCTGTGTCACCTTCTGCTCTTGCAAAATTAGCAATAATAGCGGCTTTTTCTTCTTTGTTAATGCAAGCCATTGTTATTTCCTCCTTATATAATAATAGTTACCTACTTCCATGAAATACGTCAGGAAGACTCGTAAATCCTAGCAATAGGTCAATCATATTATACACCAAAACATCTTTTTTTGCAAATTATATGATATAGGGGATTAATATCTTGATAATTGAAAACATCTGGATTTCGATATTTTTTATTTTGTCTATCATCTAAAGCAAGTCTTATGATTCGTTCTTCTTTAATACCAGAAGAAATAAGATAATCATAAAATAGTTTAAATAGTAAATATGATTTGCCACAATGATATATTCCAGTGATTACTTTAATCATGCCATTATGCATATGTGAGATTAATTTATTTAAGTAAATATCACGTTTAATTTCCATATTATTACCCTCCTAAGTGAAAAAATATCTATAAACTCGCAAAAATTTTCACTAGAAAACTAATTTTCTAATCTTCATCATGGCTTAACCATCTAGCTATATCAATAATTTTAATTCCTTCATATTGACTTCTTGGATGTTTAGTCCTAGCAATTATCATTTTAGGGAAAGCATCTCTAATTGAAAGTAGGGGAGCTACCTCACGTTCAAAGGTTGTTTTATTGCTGATATCATCACACACTTGGATGTATGTTTTTTCTCCTTGTTTTACCGCGACAAAATCTACTTCTTTATCAAATAAAACTCCTACATATACTTCAAAACCACGTCTTAAAAGTTCCATTGCGACTAAGTTTTCATATAGATAACCATAATCTATATTCTTAGTTCCCAGTTCTGCATATCTAAAGGATAAATCAACTAAATAATACTTTTTACCTGATTCAAGATATTTCTTCCCTTTTATATCATATCTAGTAAAAGGATAAAACAAGAAAGATTTACATAAATAATCAATATAGGCTCCAACGGTTTTATCATTTGTTTTATAAGTGTTGGCTGTAAGTTTATTAGCGATATTTCTTATTGATGTTTTACTACCTAAATTATCCATTAAAAAATCTTCAATCATACTTAATAATAACGGATTTTCTACTTTATATTTTGTTACAATATCTTTAGTGATTGTACTTTTTAAGATATTACTTATATAGTTAATGGCATCTTCTTTATTATTATATAAATATGAACCTGCCATTCCCCCTTTTATAAAATAATCATCAAAAGCTTGATCAATATCATTATCAGGGTAATACGTGCGATATTCTTCAAATGAAAAAGGAAACATATTAATTTCAAATACTCTTCCTCCAAACAATGTCGCAAGATCACTTGATAATAAGAAAGCATTAGAACCCGTTAAATAAATATCAAATTTTTCTTCTTCATGAAGACTATTGATTATCACTTCAAAGTTATTACATAATTGAATTTCATCAATTAATAAATAATTATTAAGATTCTCTTGATATTTACTTTCAACATAATTATATAATTCATCTCCATCTTTAAGTTTTTCAAAAGATTTTAGATTTAATTTAATTCTTATTATATTACTATTATCTTGTTTTTCTAAAAATTGGATAAAAGCATCCATTAATTTTGATTTCCCTGAACGTCTAACACCAGTAATAACCTTAATATCAGGAGTATTCATTACATTTATCAATCTATTTAAATATCTGTCTCTTGTAATTATCTTCAAAATTATCACCTCGTAATAATTATATCACTTTTCGCAATTTTTGTCAATTTTTAAATTTGCGAAATGAAAATGTCATTTTTTGTTAATTTATATAAGTAAATACAAGAAAAAAACTATTTTTGTAAAATCAAAAATAGTTTCATAGATATTTCGATAGTAAATTTATAGTTTTTTCTTTGTCAATATTTATTTGAGATAAGAAACTTTCTTTAGAAGGAAAAATTATTTCCCCTCTTAAATAAATCATAAATGAAATTGTAATCTCATTACCATAGAGATTTTCATCAAAGTCCAAGATATTAACCTCAAGAATGGCTTTTTCTTTATAATTGAAGGAAGGATTGTTTCCATAGTTAGCGATACCTAGATACTTTTTATCATGGTAGGTAACAATAACGCCATACACCCCAATCTTTAATTCCTCATAATTTGCTTTTAAACTAATGTTTGCCGTCGGAAGATTAATGGTCGTACCTACCCCTCTTCCTCTTTCAACTAAACCTTTAACGGTAAAAGGACGACCTAAGATTTTAGTTACTTCTTCGACATTTCCTTCATGAAGAAGTTTTCTGATTAAGGTTGATCCCATTTTATCATTTTGATATTTGATTTCATTAATAATATGAACATTTAAGATTCCATTTGATAATTCTTTAATGTTGTCAGCTTTACCCATTCCTTTAAAGCCAAAGGAAAAGTCAAAACCAACAATTACATCTTTTACATTGATGTCTAAAAGGTATCTTCTAACAAAATCCGCCGGAGATGTTTTCATGACATCTTTAGTGAAATGAATGATGATTAAATAATCAAAGTCAAGTTTTTCAAGGTATTCAGCTTTATCATTAATACTCATAATACAAGCTGGTATGATATTCGGATTAATGACTGTATCAGGATGAGGATCAAAGGTAATTACCGCACTCTTTAAGTTTTTATCTTTACTTATCCTTAAAGTCTTATTAAGTAAAGCTTGATGAGCAAGATGGAAACCATCAAATTCACCGATTGCGGCCGCGAGACCTTCATGGTTATTTCTTGTTACATATTCTTCAAATTTTAATAATTCCATATTCTACCTGCCACATAACCATTAATTTCTTTATCTAATTGATAAATTCCAATTAACTTATCTTCATGCTTAATTACAATCAAAGATGGAGTTTCTTTTAAGATTTCTTTTACCACTCTTGGAGAAATCTTCATGCCGTTTTTGGCTTTTTGGTAACATTCATCATTATCAATAATCTTATAATCACTTAAAGCATCAAGCATACTAATAATTTGGTAGTTTCCTTCCTCAATCTCAGAAATAGTCGATGATGAGGAAATACTGAATACCCCATTTCTAGTTCTTTCAAGGGCACTCATTAGAGCAGGAACTCCTAGTTTTTGACCAAAGTCATAAACTAAACTTCTAATGTAAGTTCCTTTTGAAACAACAACCTTAAAAGAAAATTTAATAGTATCATCTTCTTCAATTAAAGAAGAGATTCTTTTGATATCAAGAATTTCAATTGTTCTTTTCGGAATTTCAACTTCCCTTTTGTTTCTTGCGTATTCATAAAGCTTTTTACCATTAACTTTAATCGCCGAATAAATCGGAGGAGTTTGTTCACTTACCCCCAAAATTGATTCAAGTGTCTTATCAATAATTTCCTCGGTAATATTCGTAGGTTTTGCTCTTTTAGTGATAACTCCAAGACTATCAAAGGTGTCACTTTCAAGGCCAAGCGTTGCTTCTACTACATACTCCTTAGTGACATTTTCTAAGTAAGGTACAAGCTTAGTTGCACCATTAAGGGCTACCACCAACACTCCAGTTGCCAGTGGATCAAGCGTGCCAAGATGACCTACTTGTTTGGTTTTAAATATACGACGCATCTTATTAACTACATCATGGCTAGTTATCCCAGCTGGTTTATTTACAACAATTAAGCCATCCATCTTGTCTCACCCTTTCTTTAACTTTTATTATTATATACTAAATTTTAATTTTATTCAATTATTATGGTTGATTTATTACAAGATTGAGTCATTTGTTGACTTTTTAAATTTAACAAAAACAATAAATATCATAAGAATAAGACTTATTAAAATATTAATCAAATTAGGATTAAAACTAGGAAGTTCAATTATGATATTAATAATTGTTCCTAAAATCATTCCATTAATAATCGTATTAAATTCATTTGGGTGATTATTTAAAGCTTTTTTGATAATAAATGAACCAAAAATTAAACCGATTAAAAAGAAAATACTAAAGATAATCAATGGAATTAATTTCACAATTATTAAAGTATGATTAATAACAAGATCTAAGATTATTGTTTTAAATAAATCAAGAAGGGGAAAGTATACTCCAAAGATAACAAGTAATAAGGCCCCACTAATTCCCGGCATAATTAACGCTAATGACGAAACAAAACCAGATATCATTAACAAAGAATAGTTTAAATTATTTACTTGTGAGCCTGAATCTACCAAGTATTTGGGTAGAGTTGATAAAATAACAAACAACAAACCTAAAACAAACCAAAAAGCTTTAAACTTTGGTTTTACATCAGAAATTTTTAAAGGATAACATCTAATAACAAAACCTAAAAATATAAGATTAGAAAGAAAGGGGTTTAACCCATAAAGTTTACTTAAACCAATTGCACCAATAACGACCCCTAAAAGAATTCCTAAATAAAATATAAAGTTTTGTTTCCATTTCTTTATCTTTAATAAATCTAAAATACTTCCTAATAATTCATCATAAATCCCTAACATTAAAGCTACTGTTGCTGAACAAAGACCAGGAATTACATTACTTATCCCAATAATTATCCCTTTTACAAATTTTTTCATTTTTTTCACTTTCCTTTTTTTATCCTTTGTAGTATAATATAATATATTATTATGAAATTATGACTAATTTAAGGGTGAAAAAATGAAAATTAAATTATATCCAAGTTATGTACAAGGACAAGTCGAATTAATTGGTTCAAAAAGCTATGAACATCGTGCATTAATCGTGTCTGCGTTTCTAAACAAAAAAACAACAATCTATAATTTTGATCTAAATGATGACATCAAAGAAACCATGAATGTTTTATCAATCCTTGGAACTAATTTTCATTATAATTATACTGATAAAATAATGGAAGTTTTCCCTCGCCCTTTATTAAAACGTCTAAATCAAAGTTTTGAAATAAATGAATCAGGTACCACTCTTAGGATGCTTGTACCTCTTCTTTGTTATTTCTATAACCAAGTAACAATTAAAACAAGTAATCGTCTTCTTACAAGAATTAAAAATACGGAAGATCCTAATTTTTTATATTCTTATGAAGAAAATAAAATAACCATTACCAAAAACTTTAATAATATTGTACAATTAAGTGATGACTTAACAACCCAATATATTAGTGGTTTTATTATGTTACAAGCCTTAACCTCTAGGGTTAAAGTTATAATTAAAACAAATGAATTAAATAATTATAATTTAATGACCATTGATACTTTAAATAAATATGGATTTAATTTAAATTGTATTTCAAAAGAAAACCATCTAGAAATTATATCTTGTAAAACTTATAACTTTAATTATAATTTTTATATTGAAAAAGACCTTTCTCTAATGGGAAACTTCTTATGTATGGGGGTTTTAAATGGAGATTTAACAATCAATAATGTTAATTTAAACTCTCTTCAAGGAGATATTCATTTAATCGATATTTTAAAACAAATGCATGGAAATATCACTACTGGTAATGATTGTATTAGCGTATCAACATCTTCTTTAGTAAACAAAGCAATCGATGTTACTAATATCATTGACGTTGCTCCTCTTATTATGGGGATTGCGGCTGTATCTAAAGATGATTGTATTATTACTGGTTTTAGTAAGCTATATAATAAGGAAGTAGATAGATTAAACGAAACCATCCAAATCTTAAGTGAACTTGGAGGAAACATCACTAAAATAGATGATAAAGTTATCGTTAAAGGAATTCCTAATTTGGATAATCCTTCAACCATTAACCTTCCTAAAGATCATCGTTTGATTATGATGGTAATAAGTCTTTCTTCTAAATTTACAAGACCACTAATAATTGATAATGTGGAATCATTAAACAAGTCATGCCCTGACTTTTTACAAATGATTTCCAACATTGGTCTAAAATATGAGGTGATTAAATGATTATTAACTTTAAGACACATACAATATCCCCATGTATTAGAACGGGATCTAACTATATCGATAATAATTGGGAAATCTTAGATGACAGTCTTCGTTATTTCGTAATAACTGATGATGTCGTTGATGGATTATATCAAGATTTGATTGATACAATCCCTAACCTTATCGGTAAGTATGTTATTTCCCATGGGGAAGCCTCAAAATCAATGGAAAATTATCTTCAAATTATTGAAAGATTAAATGAGGTATCATTTCATAAAAATGATTGTCTTATTGCTATCGGTGGTGGTGTCGTAACAGACCTATCGGGAATGATTGCGGGGACATACCTTAGGGGTGTGGCTTACATCAGTATTCCTACAACTTTAACCGGAATGGTTGATGCCAGTCTTGGTGGTAAATGCGGAGTAAACTTTAAACATTTAAAAAATCAAATTGGAATGTTTTATCATCCATCAGAGATTTTTATTGATACAATGTTTTTAAAGACCAACTCTTTAAAGGAATACCAAAATGGATTTTCCGAAATTATCAAGATTAGTATCACTTCTTCTTCCCTTTTATTTGATGTTTTATCACATCATCATCTATCTTACTATATAAATAATGACGAGATTATCTATCTAATTGATGAAGCAATAAAACTAAAAATAACTTATGTGGAACTTGATGAATTTGATGAGACAATTCGTCATACTTTAAATTTTGGCCATACCATTGGTCATATCATTGAGTCAAACTCTAATTTTACGATTTCACACGGACACGCCGTTGCTCTTGGGATGGTCGCAGAAAACAATAATCATGAACTAGATCAAACAATTATTTCAGTTTTAAAGAACTATCAACTATTAGATAGTCCTATCCCTCATCTAGATTATGTTAAATTACTTAATTCAGATAAAAAAGCCACTAAGAGTACTATTACAATGTTAGATATAATAGAAATTGGTAAAAGCAAACTTAAAACTTATCGAAAGGAGGAGCTAACAAATGAACAATTTTGGAAAGAATATTAGAATATCCATTTTTGGTGAATCTCATGGTAGCGTTATAGGTCTTACAATTGATGGACTTCCTCCTAAACTTTCTTTAGATGAGAATGACATTAAAAAAGCTTTAAGCAATCGTCAAGGTGCTCCTTCTATTTCAACTCCAAGAGTTGAACAAAATAACTATCAAATTATCAGTGGTTACTTTAATAACCAAACTACCGGAGCTCCCCTTACAGTTATTATTCCTAATACTAATGTTGATGACTCCGCCTATACAGAAGGAATCATTCGACCAAGTCATGCGGACTACCCATACTATGTCAAATTCGATGGGGCTGCCGATTATCGAGGTGGTGGAACTTCAAGTGGTCGTCTAACAGCGGTTTTAGTAATCCTAGGTTCAATTTGTAAAAGCCTTTTAAAAGAACAAAAGATTACCGTTCTTTCTCGTATTAAAGGCATTAAAGATGTAGTTGATAAGACTACTCCTAAAGATATTACGGAAGAATCATTATTAAAACTTAAAAGTACTGATTTTCCGGTGCTTGATGAAAGAGCAAAAAAAGCAATGCTTGATACCATCAAAAAAGCTAGAAGTAACAATGAAACCTTAGGGGGAATGGTTGAAACCTACATTTTGAATCTTCCACCAGCTCTTGGTGAACCTTTCTTTGATAGTTTTGAAAGCATTCTTTCACATTTGCTATTTTCAATTCCGGGTGTTAAAGGAATATTATTTGGTGATGGTCTTGATCTTGCTATTAAGCCTGGTTCAAAAATGATTGATGAGATGGCCTATGTTAATGGTAAAGTAACATTTGATTCCAATCATCAAGGAGGAATTAATGGAGGCATAACTAACGGTAATATCGTTAATTTTACCACAATTCTTCGTGCCCCTGCAAGTTTTTCCAAACCGGTTAATTCCATTGATGTGAAGAAACAAGAAAACATCTCCCTTACAACCCTAGGACGCCATGATGTAACCTTTGTTCATCGTGCTCTTCATGTTATCAATGCTCTTACATACTATGCAATTTTAGAAATGGTGATGGAAAATGAAAAGTATCGATAATCTTAGAAATGAACTAGATGTCCTTGATGAAGAAATCATGAAGTTACTAGAAACAAGATTTGAAATATCCAAAGAGATTGGTAATCTTAAAGCCAAAACTAATACCACTAATCTTTCAAATAGAGACCGTGAGCTAGAAATCTTAACAAAATGTAATCCTTATATAAATAAGGAAAGCATTGAAAAGGTTTATGAAGAAATATTTAAACTAAGTAAAGACTTACAAATGAAATATTTCTTAGTTGGAAAAAGACTTGATTATAGTCTATCTAAAGAAATTCACCAAATGTTTGGAAATCTTAACTATCAACTTTTTTCTACTTCTTCTTTTGAGGAAGTCCTAAAAAAAGATTTTCTAGGTATTAACATTACAAATCCCTATAAAGAGATAGCCTATAAATCTTGTGATGTAGTTGATGAAGTATCTAAAAAAATTGGTATTGTTAATACCATTATTAAAAAAGATCATTTGCTATATGGTTTTAACACCGATTATCAAGGATTTAAGAGTTTACTTGAACATTACAACATTGATATAAAAGGACAAAGAATCGCGATAATTGGGGGAGGTAATACCTCTAAGACAATTAACTTAGTACTTACTGATATGATGGCTACTAACATAATGCATTTTGTAAGACATCCACGTTTATCGAGTGAACTTCCACTAAATAATATCACAAACTATGACTTTGATATTTTAATAAACGCAACTAGTTATAATGTTTATCCTAATCTTGAAGTCTCACCACTTGTTAATACCAAAATGATTAAATCTCTTCATACAATCATTGATGTTAACTATAATCCTGAGCGTTCCATTCTTTCCTTATATAATAAGGACATAAAATACTATGATGGCCTTTGGATGTTAATCGTTCAAGCAAAAGTTAGTGAAGAATTATTTAAGTCATATCATGGACTTAAGAATCATGTAGAAACAAGTGTTAGCGATATTTATGAAGTTTTAAAACAAAAAACTAGAAACATTGTTTTAATTGGCATGCCATATAGTGGTAAAACAACTGTAGGTAAAATGATTTCTGAAAAACTAGGTTATGAATTTTTTGATACAGATTTAATCTTAGAAGATATGGGACTAGGGTTTTCTGACCTTTTAAAACGTGGTTTAAGCGAAAAAGATTTTAGATCTTTTGAATCTTCCTTAATTAAAAAACTTTCTACCTTAAATCATGTTGTGATTGCGACAGGAGGAGGAGCGGTATTAGATAAAAATAATCTTCTTCTTTTAGCTCAAAATGGTTTAATCGTTCATTTAGATACACCACTTGATACTTTAATAAGTCGTATCGATAATACCAGACCACTTACTTCAAATAGAGATGATTTAATTAAAAAATATCAAGAAAGAATTAATCTCTATAATCTTTATAGTGATTTAACTATTACAACTAATAACATTGATGAAATAATCAAAATAATAAAGGACAAACTTAAATATGAAAATTTTAATAATTAATGGTCCCAATCTTAATTTTTTAGGAATTAGAGAGCCAAGTGTTTACGGAAGTAAAACCTATGATGATTTAACTAATTTCTTAAATCAAGAAGGATCAAAACGAAATCTTAATTTAGATATTAGACAAACTAATCATGAGGGATTAATCATTGATTATATCCAAGAAGCTTACTTTAACAAGTATGATGGTATCATCATTAATCCCGGTGGTTACACTCATTATTCAGTAGCAATTCGTGATGCAATCTCCAGTGTAATGATTCCAACGATTGAAGTTCACCTATCTAATATCTTAGAACGTGAAGATTTTAGAAAAATATCTTTAATTAAAGATGTTTGTGTTAAATCAATCTATGGTAAAGGCTTTGATGGATATCTTGAGGCCTTAGAATACTTTTATAAAAAGGAGAATCGACATGAGTAATCATCCACTAGTAGATAGTTATTCTTATCCTACTTTAGAAAAATTAGGACTAAAGAATAACGAAAAGCTCATCATTATGGGACCATGTGCTGTTGAATCAATGGAACAACTAGATTCAATTGCAAAATTCTTAAGTGAAAATGGCATAAAATTCTTTAGAGCTGGGGCTTTTAAACCTCGTACTTCCGTTTATGACTTTCAAGGTCTAGGAATTAAAGGCCTAACTATGCTACAAGAAATTAAGAAAAAATATGGTTTAAAGATTGTAACAGAAATTACTTCAACTGAATATTTACATGAAATGCTTGAAGTAGCAGATATCATCCAAGTTGGTGCTAGAAATATGCAAAACTTTGAACTTCTAAAAAAGCTAGGTTCCATTTCTAAACCTATTCTTTTAAAAAGAGGATTTGGAAATACTTTAGAAGAATTCTTGTGTGCAGCTGAATATATCTTAAAAAGTGGTAATCAAAACTTAATTCTTTGTGAAAGAGGAGTTAGAACATTTGACCCCGCAACAAGAAATATTCTTGACCTTGGAGCTGTTGCGATCATTAAAGCCCACTACCAAATTCCTATTATTACCGACCCATCTCATGCGATGGGACATAGTGAACTTATTCTTCCCTTAAGTCTTGCTTCATTTAGTGTTCAAGCTGATGGAATAATCGTTGAAGTTCATAATGATCCAAAGGTAGCATTAAGTGATGGTGAACAAGCCTTAACCCTTGAACAAGCCAAAGTCTTAATTGATGAGTTGAAAAAACATCATTATCTATAAAATAACCCCCTCTTTTACATGAAAAGAGAGGGTTTTTATTATGCACTATAATTATAAACAGCCGATTTAGACTCTTGTGTGTAGGTTAACTTTCCACCTGATAAGGTTAAGGTAGCACCAGTAGGAAGGCCATTTGGTACAAGTGATTTGTAAGCTTCCGTTACATCAACATTAGTTAATTCCATATTTTTAAAGCTCTTTAATTCTTTACTTTTGAAGGTTTCGCCTTCAACAAATGCCACTTCAAAGGTTTTAACAATTTCATTTAATTGTTGATTAACCAATGCTTGTTTACTCTTATCAATATACTTTGAATAATTTGTGACAAGAAGTGTTCCCATAATCCCCATAATCGCAACTACCACTAGTAATTCTACTAAGGTAAATCCATGTTCTTTCTTTTGTTTTTTCATTTTTTATCCCCCTATTTTAATTCTTCAAATGATACAATTCCTAAAGAAATTGCTTTTTTTAGCTTTTGGTCTAAAGTGACCATCTTTGTTTGAACATATTTTTTTAATTCATTTTCATCATAATCATGTAAAATCATACTTTTGATTTTATCATCAAAAATAAGAATTTCACTTAATAAGATTCTTCCGCTATACCCCGTGTAATAACATTCTTCACACCCCCCTTTAACATAAATCTTTGCATCTGGTAATAATCCATTTTTGATTTTTTCTTCACTTGTTAGTTTAAATTCCTTTTTACATTTTGGACATAACTTTCTGACTAATTTTTGAGATATTATACCTCTTACTGCTGATGAAACTAGATATTTAGGAATTCCCATATCAAGTAAACGAATAATCGTACCAACCGCGTAGTTGGTGTGAATTGTTGATAATACGAGAAGTCCAGAGATTGCTGAACGCATTGCCATTTGTGCCGTTTCTTCATCTCTAATTTCTCCTATCATCACGACATTAGGATCTTGTCTTAAGATATTACGCAGCATCTTGTTAAAGCTAAGGCCAATGGCTGGATTAACTTGAATTTGATTAATTCCGGGAATGGTGTATTCAACGGGATCTTCTAAAGTCACAATGTTAGTTTCATCGTTCTTTAAATCTGATAAAAAAGTATAAAGAGTTGTCGTTTTACCACTTCCCGTAGGACCAGTAACTAAGATTACCCCATTATCTTGTTTTAATAAACTTTTAATCATTTCCTCTTCTTCTTTAGTATACTGAAGAATAGAAAAGTCATTTTTAATAGTTTTGTTTTCAAGAACTCTTAATACAACTTTTTCTCCAAATACTGTATTAATAGTGCTAGTTCGAATGTCATATTTTTTATCGTTTAAATAATATGTAAACTTACCATCTTGAGGTAGTAATTTTTGAGTTATATCAAGATCAGACATAATCTTAATTCTTGATACTAATTCATCATAACTATTTTTAGGAACTTTCTCCATGATTAAAAGTTTTCCATCTACGCGAATTCTAATTAAACCATCATTTTCACTAGGTTCAATATGAATGTCACTAGCCCCAAGAATAATGGCTTTGTTCAACCACTTATTGACAAGTTGAACATTAACTGATACTTTAACATCTTCATAAGAAATTTTAGGTTCTTCTTTAATTAAAGCAACTTCTGGTGTCAGTTTGGAAAAAGATAAATCAACTTGATTGTATTTAATCATTTTAAATAAATTCTGAAACTCTGTTTCCGTGATAATATTAATAATCGTTTCTTTGTCAATCGTTATTAAATTTTCATCAATGTTATTATCTAAAGGATTAGTTGTTAGAACAATAATTGAGGAATTACTATCATAATAAATGGTTTTAGTTTTTTCCATTAAATCTAAAGATATTTCATCTAATATTGTTTTTTCAACTATTTGATTCTTGTAAAGAGGTAAATTTAATACCTCACTATATAATAAGGAAAGATCATCTTCTTTAATTAAATTATTTTCTTTTAAATAGACATCTAAAAAAGTATCACTTTTTATTCCTTTTAAGTATTTAAACTTTCGATTAATTATTTTCGATAACATTTCATTAAATTCCATTTTATTCACCTATTATTTGATCCATAACTCCAAACATTGGTAAAAATACCGATAGAATAATAACCCCAACGATTAAAGCAATCAAAACAATAATTATTGGTTCAATAAATTGTGACAAACGATTTAATAATTCCTTACTTTCATTTTCGTAGTATTCACTAAGAATTTTCAAGGTTTCTTCCATACTATTGGTTTTTTCTCCAATCTTAATCAAATCAACAATCATTGGAGAAAAGATCTTTACCTTTTCAAAAGAATTTGATAAGTATTTACCACATTTTAAATCTTCTTGAATAATCTCTAACTTCTTTTTGATAACTTTATTGTTTATTACATCCTTAACCATAATAATTCCATCAACAATGTTACTTCCTCGATTTTTGATCATCCATAAAGCATACATAATCTTTGTATAGATTAAAGGCATTATTATCTTTTTATGAATTGGAAGTTTAAGCCTAAGTTTATCAATCAATAAGTTATCTTTTTGATTAGAAAGCAAAATAATAATTAAGATCATTAAACAAATACCAAGGATAATCCATAAATAGTTTTTAACACAAAAACTAGAAAGATTAAAGATAACTTTAGTGATTTTAGGAATCTTCACAATATTCATACTATCATAGATTTGTTTAAATCGAGGAATAATTACAAATAATAACATAATCGTAATTAAAACTGTAAAGATCATAAGAATTATCGGATAAATTAATGAACCAATGATCTTCTGCTTTGATAGATGAAGAGTTCGGTAGTAATTACTTAAATAATTAAGCGTTTCGGCTAAACTTCCATTGCTTTCAGAAATCTTAATCATTGAAATAAAGAATTTAGGAAAATAGTTATTTCTGTTTTTAAGTACCTCTGATAACTGATTACCTTTCTTGATTTCTTTTGCGGTGGCAAGGGTTAGAGTTTTGAGTTTTCCATGAAGTGTTGATTTACTAATTACCTCAAGAGCCCGATCAAGTGGTATTTTTGTAGAGAGTAATAGACTTAATTTTTTAGAAAAATTAGCAGTTTCTAAGTAGCTTATTTTATCTTCAAAGACGATCCATTTCTTTTTTACCTCTTTATAGGAAATAAGTGACAGCCCCGCATTGTCAATTAAAGTATTAAACATTGTGATATTTTGGACTTTAACTGTACCTTTAACTTTTTTATTATCTTTATTTTTGGCTTTATACTTAATTATCATTGTTTATCACACTTATCGTTTGTTTCTCTAGTTCATAGCCTTTATTTGATAATCTAAAATAAAAGCATATCTCATATGATTCTTGATATTTGAAGATGGTACTAACTAGATATAAGTCATCTTCTATTTTTTTTGAAGTTGTGGAAATATTAAACCCTAAGGCATCGTTATTAAAAGATTCATTATTAAAAATCTTTTCCATATTGTTAAAGTTTGTGGTTTCCATCTCCATTTTAGTTCTTAATATTATAGTATCACTAGATGTTCGAATAATATTGGTGGTTTTAACTAAACAAAAAGAAATGATTGATGACATCATAATAAGTAAAAAGATGATATTTAAATATGTGATATTTCCTTTTTCATGCATAAAGAACCATCTTCCTTTCAATGGGTTTAAAATACTTTTCCTTTTCATATTCTTTAGGAAATGAAATTATTAAATGATAACTACTTTTTGCTTCATTAATTTCTTTGGAAAAAGTAAACATTAAATAGCTATTAATCGAATGATTAATTTTTATTATAATCTTGTCACCATCAGTTTCATAATAATTATTTAAATTATCAATAAAAGTAACAGGATCAGCTGTAAATAATTCAAGAATATTATTACTTTGAAATAGTAATTCTACTTTAATCGTTTCTTTCTTTTCTTGATATTTCATATTAATCATAATCATGGAAATAAAGTAAATGATTAATCCCCCAATAATAATCCCCACTAATACCTCAAGAAGGGAAATCCCTGATTCATTCAATGATTTGGACTTTTTCATGACTTACTTCTTCTACTAGATTATTGAGATCATATTTTATAATATTGTTATAACTAATAATCATTACTTTTTGAATTTCTTTATTGTATAAGATTCTAAGCATAATGTTTATGGCATTATTAATACAATTTAAATATTTTAGATATTCTTTTTGGTATGTTTGTTCATTAGTATTTTTTGAATTTAAACAAGTATAATCGATATTAATTAATCTCGTTAAAGATAGAGTTTCGTCACTATAATACATAAAGTAAACAGTAGTTTTAAAGATATAAACATAAAGACTACTTAATTCATGATGGTAAATATCAAAATAATAACTTGCGGGAACAATCTTTTTTAAACTAATGTTAAAATCTTTGTAAAAAGATAATAAACGATTATTAACATCTTTATTTAAAATCCAAACTTTATAATATTTATTTTGTTTATCCTTCTTTTTTATTATTGATAATTGAGGATTACGATATAAAATTAAGTATTCCTTTTCTAAACTCTTATACATGTACTTATTTGATTCAACAATAAAATAAATTTTATTGTTTTTTATTTTATACTTTAGTAAAAAAACATCTATTTTTTCTTTTAAGTCATCTAAACAAAAAGATTCAAATGGTGATTCTTGAAAATTTTCATCTCTATCCTCACTGATAAATTCAAGTTTCCAAAGTTTATTAACATATGTGATTAAAATTAAATATGTTGTCATATACACCACCTCATAATAATCAGATCATCTTTAACACTATTTTGAAGATTAAAGATAATTAAATTTGTTTTAATTTCATAATTTGTAATAACATTATACTTTAAAACGAGTTCACTATTTAATAAGTTATTAATTAATCGATTATCTTCATATTTTATTAATTCAATACCATCACTACTTATAATAAATCCATTACCCACTTGATTAATCGTAGGTTTAGTTTTTGATATATTTAATCCTGATAATAATTTTGTTATTTTTAATTTTTCAGACACTTCTTGATATGCAGTATCTTTTAAAAAACTAATATTTGTATTTTTAATAACTAAAAAAATAAATAACGTAAAGATTGATACTAAAATTATATAACAAATGGTTTCCATTAAAGTTAATCCTTTTTCCATTTATCATCACCAACTAATAATACGTATTAATATGAGAAAAAAATGAAAAAATAAAAACCGATTATATAAAATATATAATCGGCTAGTAGTTTTTAGTAATATTAATTATTAATACATTCATCTAAATACTCTAGTAATAATATTAAATTTGAATTTCTACTCATTTTAATTACTTCTTTAAACCTTTTAAATGATTCATAATCACCATTTTTCCCAGGAAAGATGTTTCTATATGATTTTGTTTTATTATTTGTTTCAATTTTATAACCTAATTTTATTAATACATCATCTAAGTTTTTATCATTATAAATTGGTACTATATAATCATAATAATCAAAACTTTTAAACATTGATTTATTCTTATATTTTTCTATGATTTCTTTTGTTAATTCTGGTTCATCTACATCCATTATTATAAATAATTTAAAATTAATTAATTTTCTTTTGTTACGGTCTATGTATGGAAATTTTCTAATAAGTGAATTAACATCTTTGTATCCTTTTCTATTCAAAAAGTTAATTAGCGAAGTAATTTGTATGCTATTTTCTCCATTATTTTTTGAATCTAGTTCAATGCTTAATCGTAAATTTGATTTAATGCTTTGAACAAGGATTAATTCACTTTTTCCATGACATATTATCACGGCTTTCGTATATTTAAAACTTGGATGTTTAATGTTGTTCACTTCCCGAGTTAATACTAGACATTATTTCTTTTAAATCGAGATATCCTGGTTGAGGAATACCACCAAAAACACCATTTAAATATCTAGTTGTCACATTGTGATTTTTTTGAATCCTGCCAAAATCCTTAATGCAATTTAATGATTTATTACCATCAATATCAATATTAATTACATATGAATACTCAGGATTTAATTTTTGAAGGAGTAATGTATTATGAGTAGTAATAATTAACTGACCTTTAATTTCTTTTTCTAAATTTAATAACAAATAATTCATTAATATATCATGAACTCCTGAATCAATTTCATCAATAAACACAGTTTCATCATTCATCATACATTTATTAATGTATACAAACAAGTTTAATAATTTCATTGTCCCCGTAGATTCCATTGTATAAGGGATTGCACGAATATTGTTGTTGACAATTTTATCAAAAAACAAGGTATATTTAATTTTATTATTTTCATTTTTCAATTCATAGTGCACTCCTTTTATATCGGAGTATAGTGATGAAAAATAATTATTTAAGGCCTCTTCTAAATTTATTAATTTATCTTTATCATCTTTTGCAATCGTTCCCTCTGCTAGATGGTAAAGAATATCATTATGGCTATTTATCATTTCTTCTGATTCAACGTTTTTACACCATACTGAACAACAATTTAATTCATTAATAGCTTTTAAAAATGAATTTGAAATGCTATCATTAATAAATTTAGAGTTGTTTTGTTTTATTTCATTAAAAATGATTGCGAGAAAGCTATGTTTTCCAAAAAATTTATTAGTTTTATTTTTAATTTCTTTTTCATAGTTCTTATTAATAAATAAATTATTATTAAAATAAATTTCATTTTCTGTGATTTCAAAAGCTAGAATTAGATTTTTATCTAATTGACAATAGAATGATTCACAAATAATTAGTTGATTATTAAATTCCATCTTATAGATTGCTTCTTTAACATCTTTATCTTTATATGTAAAAGTAAATTCTATTATCATGTTTTCGTTACTTTCTATCATTTTATAAGCTTTAATTTCATCAAATAAATTTATCTTCTTAGTTCTTATTATGTTCTTGATTAATGTTTCATCATATTCATTTATGTTATCGTTTTGAATGATCTTATTCAAATATTCTTGTAAAGAAAGGGTGTTAAAAGTATTTTTTAGAAATAGAATTGATGAAATAAAATTAGATTTACCTGATCCATTTTCACCATAGATCATAATTAATTTTTTTGGTTTATCTGAAGTTGAAGTAAAATCAGCTTCTAAGTTTCCAAACGATTTAAAATTAGTAAGTTTTATCTTTTTTAACATATTTATCTCCTTTCATCTACATTATATATCATTTTAAAGGCTTTGTCAATAATATTCATATACTTTTTGATATTTTTTATACATTTTATATCAATAATTAATTAAATTATTCTTTAACAAAAAAAGGTGGAAGAACCACCTTAATTTGATTGTTGGTCATTACCATATCTTAAGATTAACTCAATTTTAGAATTTACTTCAAGCTTACGATAAATGTTTTTGTAATGGAAATTGACAGAATCATACTTCATACCAAGTTCTCCCGCAATCTGTCTTAGCGTCATACCTTCAAGTAAAAGCTGTAAAACGGCTTTTTCTTTTGGCGTAAGTACTTCTTCCGGATTGATAATTCGGTAATGAGGTTGATTTCTTTCAATTTGACCCTTAATTGAATCTTTAGTATTGTAATCTTTTAAATAACCAATAATATTAAAGAAGATAAAGGTTAAAGCAAAGATTGTTGTCGCAATCATCATTATAAAGCATAGTACTTTCAAGTTAACATTTCTAAAAGCAAGTCCAAAGAAGTTACCACTGATTGAGAAACAAATGTAACAAAGAATTACATATAATACTAATTCTTTATTGGCTTTATCATCTAGGATTTTACCAGTCATCATCAGAGCTAGGACATAACCTAAGGATGTACAGAATCCAAAGGCAACATCGGCAGTTCTTCTAAAGAAACTTTGGTTCGCGAAATTAATTGGATTAAACAACATATTGAAAGTACTTAATTGGTAGGCACCAAATAAACCTACAAAGTACATGATTAAAAGGATCATTATGGCATTTTTAGAATATTTGAAAATCAAAATACACATAATAAAACTAATAATGAAACCAATATAATATGTATATGAATAGAAAGTTCTTGTGTTACTGATATCTTTAGAGTGAGTTTGATATTGAACAACTGAGCTAATACCTTGATTTAAGCAGATAATTAATAACAAGGTAATTAGAACTGCTACTGAATATTTTGGAATAATTTCACTCTTTCGATCATTAACAAAGATGTTTTTATTAATCATAAATGCGATAATTGTTATTATAGCACATAGAGTAATTGGAAAAGTTGTTTTTAGAAATTCAATTTCAATGATATTGTAAATAAAGGAATAACTAAAGAATAGTACAATAATAACTAAACATAAAGTTAATCTTTCTGATAAATCAAAGGAATATAAGAATAAATTGATGGTAAATCCAAACAATGTACCAAATCCAAAACCTAAGAATGCTACTGCAACATAGTTAAACATTGAAGTATCACTTGAAAAGTAATTGATGAATGCTCCGATAATTACGAATATAGGAGCAATATATTTCATTATATCAATATACCTTGGTGAAATGTTAACAAAACTAATGATGGTCATTACAAGTAGGGGAAGATATAAACATAATGATTTATAAACATCTACTACTTGGGATTTTTCACCACTATTAAATACATTAATGTATTGATAATAAAATGATACCGCCATAGTTCCGATTGCGATAATCAATAATATTGAATTAAATGATATTCCTTTATAATAAGTTTTGCTCGATTCTTTCTTTCTATTTGATAATATACCTTTTATTTTGGTAAAAACATTTACTATTTTGTCATCTTTTTGTGTCTTCATTTTTACCCTCCTACAGGTCGCTCATCTATTATATCATAAACGCCACTTAAAAATCTAAAAAAGGCTTTATTAAAACGGATTTTGGACAAATTTTGACTATAAAAAAAGGAAAAGACCTTAATCTTTTCCTATTATCCTAATGCAACATCTAATACCATCATCAAAGCAAAGCCGATTGCGGCACCAATAGTACCAATGTTTGAGTGTTCACCATCTTGAGCTTCCGGGATTAATTCTTCTACTACAACATAGAACATTGCACCAGCTGCAAAACTTAGTAAATATGGTAGAAGCGGTACAATAAGGGAAGCAAGAAGAATAGTAATAATTCCTGCAATTGGCTCAACTACTCCTGATAATACCCCTAGTAAAAAGGATTTAGGTTTATTCATTCCTTCTGCTTTTAAAGGCATCGAAATGATAGCACCTTCTGGGAAGTTTTGAATAGCAATACCAATTGATAAAGCAAGTGCAGCTGATAGTGAAATATCAGCACCACTTGACATCGCAGCCGCAAGTGTCACTCCAACCGCCATACCTTCAGGCACATTGTGAATGGTTACGGCTAGTAATAGCATAGTTGTTTTTGAAAAATGACTCTTCATACCTTCTGGTTTATCACTTTTTACATGTAAGTGAGGTACTAAAACGTCAATTCCTAGTAAAAATAAGATACCAACACTAAAACCTACAAGAGCAGGAAGCCAAGAAAACTTTAAGTCTTTAGACATTTCAATAGATGGAATGATTAAAGACCAAACGCTTGCGGCTATCATTACTCCGGCCGCGAACCCTAACAAGAGTTTTTCGACTTTAGGGTTTATCTTATCTTTTAAGAAAAATACCATTAATGATCCAAGTGAAGTACCTAGAAGTGGTATAAGTAATCCTATTATAATATTAATATTCATATATTTCTCCATTTAGTTTAATTTCTATTAATATTATAATCCTTTCATCTTCTTTTGTCAAATATTAAATCGTTGATTCAATAATATTTGTTAAGTGATCACTCCTACAAAATGAAGGTAACTTCTTAATTAATCTTTGATGATTAATTATTACTGTTTGTGGATATTCAACATCGAAATCAAATGAGATATTTAATCTTTCAAGACATTTTTTAAAGGTCATGTATTCAATATTACAGATTGTCATCTTTCTTTTAAGGTTTCTTCCTACTTTATCTAACATACATTTACTGAAACTTCCGAGTAAGTCTTCTTTTTTATACACATTTAGGATGATGTATTCATTGTTTTGTATAACATCAACAAAATTATCAAAATTTAGTTCCATAATTATCCCCCTTTTGAAATATTATAACATAAATGAATTGCGAAAAAATGGGAAATTTGGTATAATACTTAAAGAGGTGAAAGCTATGGCTGTCGGTTTTATTTTTGAAGCAAATCCATTTCATTTTGGACATCGCTTTCTAATAAAAAAAGCTCAAGAACTCTATCCTAATGAACCCTTAATAATGGTTACCTCAACATCATTTACTATGCGAGGGGAAATCTCACTTTATGATAAGTTTTCTAAAACAAACATTTATCTAAATGAAGGTCTTGACTTAGTTTTTGAACTTCCGTTTTCTAAGACCTTACAAAGTGCCGATTATTTCGGGTGTAACGCAGTTAAAATATTAAATCTTTTAAATGTTGATAAATTAATCATTGGATGTGAAACAAGTGATGTTACTATTATTGATAAAATATATAATATTATTAATAGTGATGAGTATAAGCTTAAGTTTAAAGAAAATCTAAGTTTAAATCTAAGTTATAAACAAACATTTAATAAAACTTTAGAAGATTTAAACATTGATAAAGAGTTAATTGAACTTTTTTCAAAACCCAACATGACCCTTGCTTTTCAGTACTATCAAGCCATCAAAAAGCTAAAAGCTAGTATGAGTTTAATCTTAGTTAAAAGAACAAATGACTATTATGGAGAAAAAACATCTAGTGATGACTTAATTGTTAGTTCGTCTTTTATTCGAAAAAAGCTTTTAAATGAAGAAAAAATTTGTCAATATTTGCCGTATGAGTCATGCAAAATCTCTCTCACAGCGGTTCAAAATAATTTGCGATTATTATTTACCTTTCAAACGATGAATTTATCTTGGATAAATGATGATGAAGGAATCTATAATTACATCGTTAAAAATGGTGATTTTAGTAAAGATTTATCAAGTTTTGTTGATGAATTAAGTAACAAAAGATATTCTAAGAGTCGCCTTCGCAGGGTTATTCTATGGATTATCTTAAACGGAAATTTGGAAAAAAATGATGATTCTACCTACTTGCGACTTCTTGGATTATCAAAAGTTGGACAAAATTATCTAGGGAATCTACCTAAAGAAATCAAACAACTAATCTTTTCATCACCAAATGAAGTAAAGGAAAGTAACAAAGATTTAAAGCTTGAACTAAAAGCAACGAAATTATATGATTTAATTACTGATAATAACCTATATATTAATGAATTTAAATTACCAATCAAGAAAGAAGGAATATAATGACATTATTTGATTTAAGAAAATTACTTGATGAAATAGTAGATCCAAGTAATAACCACACCCTCAAGGAAAATAACGCAATTAAACATCTTGCTTATAACGATGAAACAGGAGTTGTAACTTTGATTGTTCAAATTGAGAGTCTTGAACCTGAGTTTGAAAAGCAATTACAACGAAAGATTGCGGAAGTTGTTAAGATTAAAGCCGGCTATAAAGGATTAAAACTTCTTATGGAAGAAGCTAAAGTCGCAAAAAGCATTACAAAAAAGAATGCAATCTTTATCGGTGTTATATCTGGTAAAGGTGGTGTTGGTAAAAGTAGTGTTGCCGCGAACATTGCTTATCGAATGATGAAACGAAACTTAAAAGTTGGAATTATTGATGCGGATATTTATGGATCAAGTATGCCAACAATTCTTGGAATGAAACATGAAAGTCCAAGATATAATGCAGAAAGAAAGATTCTTCCTCTTCATGCGATGAATATGGAAGTTATCTCTACTGAATTCTTTACTAATGAATCGCAACCTGTAATTTGGCGTGGAGCTATGTTAAATAGTATGTTAAACCACTTCTTCTATGATGTTAAGTGGGCAGATGATACTGATTTTATCATCATTGACTTTCCACCAGGAACAGGCGACATCACTTTAGATGTTAAATCAATTGTACCAGAAACTAAAATGATTCTTGTTACAACTCCTCATCTTTCCGCATCTCATGTTGCGGTAAAAGCAGGACATGCTGCCGTAACTCTTGGTCATGAAATACTAGGTGTTGTTGAAAATATGGCTTACTATGTAAATCCTGTAAACCATGAGCATGAATACATCTTTGGAAAAGGTGGAGGTGTTGAAACAGCTAGAGCCCTTGGTACTGAGTTAATTGCTTCCCTTCCTATCGCAAGACCAAAGAATGATACTGACCTTTTTGAAATAGATGAAGAAAATGGCCAAATCTATGATGGTATTGTTGACTATATTTTAATGAAGACTGATAAAACAACAAAGAGTTAATTCCTAAATTCAGGAATTAACTTTTTTTCTTTTTATTTATTTTAAATCTATTAAATAATAATACTTTACTCAACTAGTTCAAATGTTTTAACTACCTTAGAGTTATTAAAATATTCTATTTTATATTTTTTACCAACTTCCATTTTTGTTTGTTGTCTTGCTATTTTAGGAGATTCTAAAATTAATTCTTTACCATCATATTCAAAAACTAAATGTCTTGAGCCGATAAACTCTCCTCTATTTTCAAATTTTGTATAGGTTGCTACTATTTCCGTAGTTTGTTGTTTTTCTAAATCTTTCCAAAGGGGACCAGTTAATGATAAGCCAAAAATGACTAGTCCTATTAAAAATATATAAGCTATGATTTCAAGAATTTTCCTTTTCTTTTTTCTAAAAAGAAATACGATAACTGTTCCTATTAATATAGCAGCTAGAAATAAAGTAGCACCTAGAATTTTCCAAATATTTCCCATTTTATTCACCTCGTTTATGTATTATTTTTGTTTATAAAAAAGTGAAACTAAATAGTTCCACTTTAAATATCTTCTACAGAATCGGTAAATTCAGTTAATGCATTATTTAACATTGCCCATTCTTCATCAGTTTCAACTTCAAATAATTGTAAGTTTTCACTGTTTTCTCCATCAAGGTTACCTTCGTATGAACTTGCGATTAACTCAATGTTTTCATCTTGTGCTTGATCTTCTAAATAATACACTACATAATTTTTTTTGAATTCTTTAGATTCAACAAGAAATAGGATGTTATATACTTGTTCTTTTCCATCCATTCCTTGAAGAATGATTTGATTATTAGTTGTTTTTATTTCACTCATAGCAATTATTCATGGTGATGATGTTCATGATGGTGGTGATGATGACAACAACAATCATCATCGTCTTCTTCACATTCGTCGTGATCACATTCATCATGTTCACAACAACAATGTCCATCTTCATCCATTTCATCTTCATATTGACCTACTGCTTCTTCAAGCATAGCCCATTCTTCATCAGTTTCAACTTGTGAAAGTTCACCAGTTCCGTCTTCACCTTCTGTATAGATGGCAGCCATTAATTCGATTTGTTCTGAATCGTCTTCTTCCATTGATTCTAGTGGATAGAATACAACATATTTCTTTCCAAATTCTTCAGAATCTAAAGTGAAAAGAATTTGACATAATTTTTCATTTCCTTCGCCATCAATAATTGTTAATTGACCATCAGTTGGTTGAATTTTACTCATTTGTTTGTCTCCTTTTATTTCTTTTTACTGTCTAAATAAGATTGTAGAATTAAAGTTGCGGAAAGTGTATCTACTTTCTTTTTTCTTTTTTCACGGCTAAGATCAAAAGAAATCATTATGTTGTTGACTTCAACTGAAGTTAGACGTTCATCATATAATATTACTTCTTTACCAGTTGCATCTTCAAGCATTTTTTTGAATTCATAAACATATTCTGCTTGTGGACCAATGGTTCCATTCATATTAATGGGATGACCTAATACCACTTTATCTACTTTCTTCTCATTCATTACCATTATAACACATTCTAAACATTTTTGCAAATCTTTCTCTCTAAAACGTATGGTTCCATATGAGGTTGCGATAGTTTCCGTAGGATCTCCAATCGCAATTCCACAAGTTCTATTGCCAAGGTCTAATCCAATGTATCGCATTACTTAATCAATTCCTTTACTTTAAGGATAGCTTCATCAAGTTTTGTGACATCCTTACCACCAGCTTGAGCGAAATCAGGTCTTCCGCCGCCATTTCCACCAGTAATGATAGCGGCTTGTTTTACAAGGTTACCACACATAATGTTGTTACCTTTAGATTTAGCGATAAAGACAATTTTACCATTATTAACATTAGCGATAAAGATTACTGAATTATCATATTTGTTAGAAAGTTTATCAATTATGTCTTTTAATACTTCATTGTCATAGTCTTTAGTTTTAACAACAATCGCATTAATTCCATTGATAGTGTATAGTTCATTAGTAAATTCATCTAAGTTAGAAGTGTTTTGAGCACGATATAAGTTTTCGTAAGCTTTTTCAAGTTCTTTGATAGCTGTACGAGCTTTAACTAATTCTTCACGATAAGTTAAGATATCTTGGTAACTTCCGGTTAGTTTAGGTTTAATGATTACACTAGAGGTTAGGTTAAATCCATGCTCTTTAGCCATTTGTAAGATGTTTTTACGCTTTTCTTCTAAAGTTTGGAAGTCTTGGATAGCACCTTTTAAGTGTTCAGTAATTTGGGTATTGATTGCATCTTTGGTTGCAGCTTCAATTCTAAAGATTCCTGAGCCTTTTGATTCAATGGATGTAATCGCGAACTTCTTGATTTCGGAAGTATTAGAAACGTGAGTACCACCACAAAGTTCTTTACTAAATCCCATTTCAACAAGTCTTACTACTTTACCATATTTTTCACCAAAGACAGCTTGAGCACCCAGTTTCTTTGCTTCTTCTAAAGATGTAACAATTGTTTTTACTTCATAATGTTTGTTGATTGCTTCATTAACGATTTGTTCAATCTTTAATAGTTCTTCATTTGTTAGATTTTCATAGTTATTAAAGTCAAATCTTAAATATTCATCACTTACTAAACTTCCTTGTTGGATAACATGACTACCAAGAACCATTCTTAAGGCTTCATTTAGAAGGTGAGTAGCAGAGTGATTACATGCAACATTAAGACGGAATTCTTCATCTACTTCAAGGGTTGCAACTTCACCTTGTTTTAGTTCAACATCTTTCATATCAATCATGTGAGCATGTTGACCATTAGGGAAGCAAATAGTATTTAAGACATTGAATACTTCATCATGATAGATAATAGTACCTTGGTCACCAATTTGACCACCCATTTCACCATAGAATGGCGTTTTATCAAATAAAGCAATTACCATACCACTACCTGCAGAAACTTTATGACCATCTTTAAAGATACCTATTACTTTAGATGTTGATGATAAGGTATCATAGCCTACAAATAGTGATTCATCTTTAAAGTGCATGTATTCTTCATTTTGGGTATTCATTGATTGTAAGCCACTTCTGGCACTTCTTGCTCTTTCTTTTTGTTTTTCTAGTTCATCTTTAAATCCATCAAGATCAACTGTATAGTTGTTATCATTAGCAGCTTCAACTGTTAATTCAATTGGGAAGCCAAATGTATCATATAAAAGGAAAGCATTTTGTCCACTTATTACTTTAGTATCTTCACATGCCTTCATTATTTCTGTAAGACGTTTTTCCCCTGACTCTAGAGTCTTTAGGAAGTTTTCTTCTTCGATTTTAACAAGTTTTGTGATGATAGCTTCTTTTTCTACAAGGTAAGAATAGAAACTCTTCATATTTTCTACTACAACATGAACAATGCTATATAAGAATGGTTTATTGATACCAAGTTTTCTACCCATTCTAACTGCTCTTCTTAAGATTCGGCGTAGTACATAGCCTCTACCTTCATTAGATAGGATAGCACCATCAGCAAGTGCAAAGGTAACACTTCTAATGTGGTCAACGATAACTCTAAAGGCCATTTTTTGTTCTTTATCACAAGTATCATATTTAATTCCTGATAACTCTTCAACATACTTAATCATCGGCATGAAAAGGTCAGTTTCATAGTTAGTTTCCACACCTTGGAAAACACAAGCAAAACGCTCTAAACCACCACCTGTATCAATGTTCTTAGATGGAAGTTCGGGATAGTCAGCACGGTCAAGTCCAGGAGTTGAGTTATATTGACTAAATACGATGTTCCAAATTTCAATGTAACGATCATTTTCAATATCATCTTGTAATAACTTAATACCAAGGTTTTCTGGATCATACTTAGGTCCACGGTCAAAGAAGATTTCGGTATCTGGTCCACATGGTCCTTCACCAATTTCCCAGAAGTTATCAGCAATCGGAACTAAATGTGATGGTTGTACGCCAAGGCTTACCCATTTATTATAAGTATCTAAATCTTCAGGGTAGTATGTGATGTAAATTAAATCACGAGGAATGCCAAACCACTTTTCATCAAATAATAGTTCGTTTGCGAACTCCAAGGCTTCATTTCTAAAGTAATCACCGATTGAGAAGTTACCTAACATTTCAAAGAAGGTATGATGTCTTGCGGTCTTACCAACATTTTCAATATCATTAGTACGAAGAGATTTTTGAGCATTACATAGACGAGGGTTTTCTGGAATTTCACGTCCATCAAAGTATTTTTTTAGAGGAGCAACCCCCGCATTAATCCATAGTAATGTTGGATCATCAACAGGTACTAAGGATGCACTTGGTACAATTTTATGTCCATGGGATGCGAAAAAGTCTAACCATAATTGTCTTATTTCATAACTTTTTAAATTTTTCATTTTTTTATTCCTTTCATCAAAATAAAAAAAGCCGCTCCATCATAGGAACGACTTTTAAGTTCGCGGTACCATCCTAATTTATAATTAACTATTTCTAATTAACTATACTCTCGATCTTGCTGTAACGGGCAAACCCGGGAAGGATTAGTTCCACTCTAAAGGAGCTTCAATATCATTATTTCTGATTTTTCACCAGCCAATCAGTCTCTTAAAAATATTTGATATTTACTAGTCTTTATTTACGTTTTAATTATGCAGCTTCTTCATTAGAAGGATTAGCTTCTTTTTCAGCAGCTTGTTCTTCTTTAGCACGTCTCTTAGCTTCTTCTTTTTCTGCTTTTCTACGAGCAGCTTCTTCAGCTCTTTCGGCTTTTCTTCGTGCTATTTCTTCTTCTTTTAAAGCTTTCTTACGAGCAATTTCTTCTTCTTTAATTCTGATACGTTCAGCTTCTTGATCTTCTAAGAACTTAATTGAATTCTTGATAATAGTCTTTAATTCTTTTTCATCAAGTTCGCTCTTATTAGTAATCTTGAACCATTCTTCACCTTTTGGTGATGTAGCTTTAACCACGATGTTTGGATATTTAATAATTAGTGGGTAAGCATTTTCTTGAGTAGCACAGAATGTTAAACGATAATCATTGCTTGTAGATAAGGCAACTAAGAATAATTTCTTTCCTAGATAGAATTTATATTGATTTCCTTTAGCGTTAGGAACAACTTTAATTTCTTTATCAGGAATGTTAGAAGCAAATTTAACCATCTTATCGAATGATGGTTTGAATACTTTCTTTTTAGCCTCAGCTTTGGCTTCAAGATTTACTAAGTATTCATAAGATTTAGTAATGATTTCTTTTAAGATTTCACCTTTTATGTCACCTTTATTAGTGATCTTAAACCAGTTATCACCTTTTGGAGTGTTAGGTTTAACGATTGCACCAGGAACACGGTTTAATAGTTTCATTGCATAACTATTCTTAGCAAGGAATGTGATACGATAATCACTATTAGTTCTTTGCATAATTAAGATTAATTTCTTATTATAATATAGTTTATGCATTGTTTCTTTGCTATTTGGAACAGCCTTGATATCAGGGCTTTGAGCTAAAGCATGACCTAATAATTCATCATATGAAGGTTTAATTACTTTCATAGGTTTAGGTTCAGGTTTAGGTTTTTCAACAACTGGAGGAGCAACTTCCTTAATAACTTCAATTACTTCAGGAACATATTCGCTCTTTTCTTTTTCAAATTGTTCTTGATTTTCTTCAAGTTCTCTTTGAGCTTCTTCTAATTGTTGTTTAGATTCTTCAAGTTCTTTTTGAGCAACTTCAACATTTTCTTTATGACTGTTAAGTTCTTCTTCTTTAGCTTGTAACTCTGCAGCTTTTTCTTCTAGTTCAGCTTCACGAGCTTCTAGAGCTTCAGCTTCTTCTTGAGCTTTGGCTTCTTTTTCTTCAAGTTCTTTAGCTTTAGCTTCAAGTTCAGATTCTTTAGTATTTAAGTTTTCTTCTTTTTCTTGAAGTTCAGTTTCTTTAGCACCTAAAGTTTCTTCTTTTTCTTGAAGTTCTGTTTCTTTAGCACCTAAGGATTCTTCTTTTTCTTGTAATTCAGTTTCCTTAGTATTTAAGTTTTCTTCACTTTCAGCTACTTTATTTTCAGCATCTTCAAGTTTAGCTTTTTCACTTTCTAGTTCTTCTTGTAGAGCTTTAAGTTCTTGTTCTTTTTCTTCAAGTTCAGCTTCACGAGCTTTTAGAGATTCTTCAGCTTCTGCCATTTCAGCTTTAGCAGTTTCAAGAGCTTGTTTTTCTTCTTCAAGTTTAGCTTGTTCATTTTCTAATTCTTGAACCTTTTCTGCTAATTCTTGTTCTTTTAATGTTAATTCTTCTTGTACTTTTTGAAGTTCACTTTCTGATACATTCATTTGGTTAGCACGTTCTTCAAGAGCTTTTTGTTCTTCTTCAAGTTTAGTTTGTTCTTTTACTAATTCTTGATGTCTTTCTTCAAGAGCAGCTTCTTTTTCTTCAAGTTCTTTAGTACGAGTAGCAATTGATTGTTCGGCTTCTTGAGCTTTTTGAGTAGCATCTTCTAATTGTTTCTTAGATTCTTCTAGTAAAGCATTAGCAGAACGTAATTGTTCTTCTTTTTCTTGAAGTTCAGCTTTAGTCTTTTCAAGTTCTTCTTTTTCTTGAGCTAAAGCATTTTCTTGAGCTGCATATTGAATTTGAACTTCACCTAAGACAATTTGTAATTGAGCAAGTCTTTCTTGTAAAGCAAGAAGTTTTTCACGATATTTTTCATCTTCTTGATTGCTTGGTTCTTCACTTGTAAGTTCAGCAATACGATTTTCAAGAGCAGCTTTTTCAGCTTTTAAGTTTTCAACTTCTTCAACTGCCACCGCATGAATGCCAAGTTGACCTTTACTATATTTGAATAAGTTTTGAAGAATATGTAATTCAGCTTTGTCATATTCACGTTTATGCATTGCCATGAATTCTTCGATTAAAGCTCTCTTTGATTCTACTTGATATTCAGGGTTAGCTTGATATAAACGAATTAAAGATAACACTTGAACAGCACCAACAAACAAACTTACAACAACCATTAAAACAGGAAGTAAAGCTGTTGTTAATTCTAATGATTCAAGAGCTTTATATTTATGACCGATTGTATTACCTAAGAATAAAAGGCCAAAGAAGAATACAGCGATTAAGGCATCAATTAACATCATTTCATTCTTACTAAAGGTAACAACTACACGATAGAAGAAATGAGTTAAAAGACCAACAGCGATAGTTAATGCACTTACAAAGATTACCATCCATAGCCATCCCATGATTGAAGCATATGGAGCAGCACTACGTGCAAGCATTAATAAAGTATTAACAAGAGTTGCGAAAGCCACAACAAATAGTGGGAAGTAACTAGCAACAGTTGTATATCTTAATGTAGGGCGGTAATTACGGAATTTTTCACTAAGGTTAATTAAATAGAAAACCAAAGCAATAAGTGGTAATACCCATACTTTTAGTACAATTTCAGCACCTAAAACTTTTTGTGTATTCCAAGGAATAACAATTGCAATAGCAAAGGCAATGGAAATCATACTAGTAATGAACATAAATTTCTTTTCACGATTATTTAACATAATACTATTTCCTTCCTTTCACTATTTTTGTTCTTCTTCTTGAGGATTAGTATTTGCTTTTTCCGCTTCTTTTAAAGCTTTTTTAGCTTCACGGCGTTCTCTTGCGATTCTTTCTTTTTCAGCTTTTTGAGCAGCTTCAATTTCTTTATATGTTGCAAGGGAGTTAACAATTAATCCTTTTAAGAATGCTCTTTCAAGATCACCTTTATTAGTAACTTTAAACCAGTTATCACCTTTTGGTGAAGTAGGTTTAACAACTACGCCAGGATAATCATTGATTAATTCAATAGCTTGATCAGTAGGAGCTAAGAATATGATACGATAATCATTATTTGTCTTTTGTGTTACTAAGAACATCTTCTTATTGTAATAGAACTTATGTTGTGTACCAGCTGCGTTTGGAACAACATTAATTTCTTCACCATTAATCTTAGAACCCATATTTACGATTTCTTTGTATGAAGGTTTGATAGCCTTCTTAGGTTCTGGTTTAGCCTCAGGTGTAGTCGCAAAATCATAAGATTTAGTGATTACTTCTTTTAAGATTTCTTCTGATAAATCACCTTTATTAGTAATCTTAAACCAATTTTCACCTTTTGGAGTGTTAGGTTTAACGATTGCTCCTGGGATCTTGTTGATTAATCCTAATGCATAATTTGATTTAGCAAGGAAAGTAATACGATAATCACTATTAGTCTTTTGCATAATTAAGAATAATTTCTTACCAGATGTAAGTTTATGCATTGTTCCTTTAGGGTTAGGATTAACATTGATGTTTTCACCTAGTTTAGAAGCAAAGTCTAATAAGTCTTCATATAATGGTTCAATGACTTTTACAACCTTTTCTTTAGGTTCTTCATGTACAGGTTCACTAACTTCTGGAGCAGTTTCTGTAAGTTCAGGTTGTTCTTCAGTCTTTTCTTCTTCAACAACTTCTTCTGGTTGTTCTTCGGCTTTTTCTTCTTCAACAACTTCTTCTGGTTGTTCAGGTTGTTCTGGAACAGTTTCTTCTTCTACAGGTGAAGTTTGTTGAGGTTCTTCAACGATTGGTTCTTCTTCCCATTCATCATCGTAATGTTCATCGAAATATTCTTCAAAGTCATCCATGATATCATTGTAAGCTCTATTGTATTCAGCTTTAACTAAGTTTTCATAGTTCCTTTCAAACATTTCTGGATTTACATAAATACTACGATTATCTTTCTTCATCATCTTGTAAATACGAGAACATAAAACGATGATTGAAACTAAAGAAAATACATATAAGAAGAAAAGTAAAATATCACCTTTACCAATAAATCCTTCTTCGGCCGCGAATAAATCAACATATGATTTGTCAACTCTCCATGCTACTAAACAGAAGCATACAGTTATTACAAATAATACACAGTCAAATATTACAGTTCCTACAAGGTCTAAACGAAGGATCATATTTGAAAGGAAATGGAAAGCAATAATTGTAAATATTAAATATAATACAAGAAGTACTATCACAACACTCCAAACGCTAAATCCTAGTGGTTCATAACTATAAGATAAAGTATGAATAATGAAGACTAAGATGCTAGTTAAATATGAGACAATTGGAAAATAGCTCATTACGTTAACTACTTTAGAGCGATCTAGACAATCTTCAATTTCTTGATATTTTTTTACATTTGCATATACAGATAACGCAATTACAACAAGAGGGAAAACAATTAGTTTAATAATTAGTTCTGTTGATGCGACAGTATCTATATTGCTTTCATTGCACAAAAATGATAATGTGCGGAAAGGTATGAAAGTAACTATTCCAATAATCATTACCAAAATGGCACTCACATACATATAAATTTTTTGTCCTTTTGTTAACATACATTCACTCCCTTATAAAAAGTTCTCGTACTCTTTTATATTTATATATACATAATAATACGCATTTATTATACCATAATCGGATATTTTTGTAAAACAATTTATACTTATTTTTTTTGTTTTTTGCTTATTTTAGTTATTTTTTTTATGTTTTATTAGTGTTTGAATAATTGAAAGAACGGGTACAGCTAAAAGCATCCCCATTAATCCGAAAATATTTCCTAGTAATGTTACGAAAAAAATCAAAATTATTGGGTGTGATTTTACACATTTACTTTCGATTTGCGGGGTAATAAAATTGCTTTCAATAAACTGAATTATGATAATATAAATGATAACTGGAATGAGTTTAATAGGGTTAGTTCCAAGAACAAAGATCCCAACGATTAACCCGCCAATTAAAGGACCTACATAAGGAATGATATTGGTAAAACCAATGATAATTCCCCAAAGCAAGGATAATTCAAGTCCTATAATCCTAAAAGCAATCATACTGATAACACTCATAATTATCATAATTATGATTACTCCTCTAAAGTATGCTCTTAAGGTATAGTCTAGTTCTTCAAATATAGGTATGACATCTTCTTTTTTCTTTTCAATGATTATCTTTTTTATGGCTTCAATAATTTTATGATATTCGACTAAAAAATATAACGTTAGAACTATTGTAATACCAAACGTAGTAAAATAGGAAAATATGCTTTGGAAAATTTTTACAAACTTCTGAATAAAAGAGTTAAAATTAGTATCAACTAATTCTAATATTTTAGATGTCGATAGCTTGAAGTTAGCTGGATCTAGATTTACTTTCACACATATTTTATCAATAATGTGATTTAAATTATCAATGTAGGTAGGGAGATTTTCAATAAGTTTGGTTAATTCTTTGGTGAGGGTCGGAATCAAAAGAATTGTAAAACCAACAAGAATTAATACTATCAAAAGGACAATTAAAAAGGAAGTAAAAATTCTTTTGATTTTCTTTCTTTCAAAAAAATCAACAAGCGGATTAAAGACAAAGGCAATGATAAAACTAATAATAAAAGGGAGTAAAAAAACTAAAATGTAGACGATTAAATCTTTTATTTTAGGAAACAAATATATGATTAAAATAAAGATTACTAAGAATAAAATTAGTTTAATCATTTTATTTAACAATCTATCCATAAAATCACCTCTTCTTATTTTGTTCATTTTTAACATTTTTTAAACAAATAAATTGTAATTTGTATGACAAAATTGTAAAAAATTAGTATAATAACACACTGTACGAAAAAGGAAGATGATTATGACTAATGAAATTGATTTGACTACAGGATCCCTTTGGAAAAAAATATTTTTGTTTAGTTTACCACTGATGGCATCAAACATTTTACAAGTTTTGTTTAACATGTCTGATATCGCCGTGGTTGGAAAATTTTCTGGTGACATTGCGCTTGGAGCTGTTGGTTCAACGACAATCCTTGTAACTTTATTTACAGGATTTTTAATTGGAATTGGTAATGGCGTTAACGTCTTGATTGCGAGATACATCGGTGAGGAAGATAACCAAAGCATTAAGATTGGGGTTTTAACCTCATTAATTACCTCTATTATCGTGGGACTTATTATTTTAGTTTTAGGTGTTACGCTCGCAAGATTCTTTTTAAATCTTATTGATACTAAAGATGACTTAATTGATGGAGCTACTTTATACCTTCGCATTTACTTTTTAGGTATGCCGGCGCTTGCGATTTACAACTGTGGTTGTGGTATCTATAGTGCCTCAGGAAATACTAAAAAACCGCTTATCTATTTGTTTTTAGCGGGTATTATTAATGTTGGCTTAAATATCTTTTTTGTGGTAGTATGTCATATGAGTGTTGATGGTGTAGCGATTGCGAGTATCATCTCTCAATACATGTCTGCAACCCTTATTATAATATCCCTTGCAAAAGAAAAATCGGTTTGTAAATTAACCTTAAAAGATAATCATTTTAATATTAAATATTGTGGTAGAGTCTTAAAACTTGGGGTTCCCTCAGGATTCCAAAATTCAATTTTTGCGATTGCCAATTTATTTATTCAAAAAGGTGTTAATAGTTTTGACTCCATCATGGTTGAAGGAAACTCCGCCGCAACCAACTTTGATGCCTTAATCTATGATGTTATGGCCGCATTCTACATGGCTTGTTCTAGTTTTATTGGTCAAAACTTTGGAGCGAAAAAGAAAGACCGTGTCATTAACACTTACTTTATTACCCTTATTTATTCATTCTGTTTTGGAGCTATACTTGGTATTCTCCTTCTTCTATTTGGAAAAGAATTATTAAGAATCTTTACTTCAAGTGATGTTGTCATTGAAGCAGGATTAAAGCGTATTAGAATTATGGGACTATCATACATGGTTTCCGCTTTCATGGATAATACGATTGCAGCATCAAGAGGACTTGGAAAGACCATTGTACCAACTATTGTTGTTATAATTGGATCATGTGTATTTAGAATAGCTTGGATTTATACTATTTTTGCTTATTTCCATACCATTAAATCACTATATCTTTTATATGTCTTTTCTTGGTCGATTACTGGTCTTTGTGAGATTATTTATTTCATTATTGTTTACCGAAAAACTTTTAAAAATTATAACGAAGAAAATACCCTTGTTACATGTTAACAAGGGTATTATTTTTAGTAATGTAAAGAATTCTGGGCAAAATACAAGCTGTAAAGAATTCTGGGCAAATGCCCAGAATTTTTGACAGCCACATTGTTTTTTTGCCCAGAATTTTTGACAGGTATTTTTTTAATTAAGTAGTTATTATTTTACTATAATTCTTATACATCTAAAAATAGGCAAACTGAATTGATCACACAAATTTCTATTGATTTAAAAACATATCATTGAAAATAATATAATTCTTTCAATTAACTAACAATAAAGGCTTATTCAAGAAAATTTGAATAAGCCTTTTTGTGTTCTTGGTTCTGTAAAATATTTTATAAATTTTTTGTCCAGAATTCTTTACAGGGTTATGTTTTCTTTCCCCAGAACTTTTGACAGGTTATATTTTTTATAATTAGTCAATTATTTTTGCCCAGAATTCTTTACAGAGCCTTATTTTTTTATTTTTTTGTTTAGTTATTATTCTTACGATTATATAATGTTAATAATAATCTAAAGATTTCAAGGAATAGCCATACAACATTGATAGTGATACCAAAAGCAGCAGTCCATTCATATTTTTTATCAACACCAGCTTCAACAATTCGGTTAGCATTGTCAAGACTTGCGATTACATAAAGACTTGCGAGAAGGACACACACAACACTGATGATTAAACCAATGGTTGAATTGCTTCCAAAGATAGTATTAACAAATTCTGGATTGAAAAGTCCAATAATACTTACGACTAATGAACCAATAACAATACCAAGAGCAGCTGCAAGGATGAATGCACGGAATTTATGACCAACTTTGATAACCCCAGTTGAATAAAGTATGCATGCACCTAAAAAGATAGCTACCGTAATAATTAAAGCAAGACTTGCAAGGGTAATACCATCACCAGGAATCGCAAATTCTAAGATACCAACTAAAGCTCCAATAATTAAACCTTCACTAATTGAGTATGGAATGGATAATACTTTAGTAGTTGATGGAACAAAGCAAATGATTAATTGAAGCACAAAGTTTAAAATGTAGGCAGCGATGTAAACATATAATACAGAAGCTCCAAACACTTCAACTAAGCGAACGATGTTAAGCATTACTGCAACTGCAGTGATAAATACAATTCCTAGCATCATGGTGCTTTTTAAACCAATTCCTTTTCTTGTTGCGACATTTGATGTTTGTTCACCAAGTGCAGCCTTTTTAAAAGCATAATTACTTCCTAAATTCATTTTTTTATCCCCTTTCTATTTTTTTCATTAATATTATACACTAAAAACCTTAAACATAATATAAATTATGCATATTTTTTAAAGAAGTGTATCATTGTCAGGTAAATCATCTAATACTCCAAGTGTCTTTAAGCGGGCATATTGTTTTTTATTTACCGATGTACGATATTCAAAATCCGCCTTGGAAGTAAATGAATGACGATTTCTTGCTTCAACGATTGATTCGGCAACAGTTTCTCCAAGGGATTCTACCGCGATAAATGGTAGGTACAATGATTTCTTATCCTCAGAGATAACAAAATCAGAAGCAAGTGATTTCTCAATGTTAATTTGTTTAAACGTATAACCTCTTAAAACCATTTCAAGAGCAATGTATAAAACTCCTAAAAGGTCAGTTTCTTTATTTGATAAAGTATCTTTTTTAGCAAGACGTTCTTCAAATTCCGTTATTTTATTTCTGATAGCATTTCTTCCTGCGGCGAAGATTTCTGGATCAAACTCTTTAGCACGCTTAGAGAAGAAGGCTGCGTAATAATATATTGGTCGATGAACCTTAAACCATCCAATACGAAGAGCCATTATTACATAGGCGGTCGCATGAGCTTTTGGGAACATGTATTTAATACGTTTACAGCTATAAATATACCAATCCGGAACATTATATTTCAACATTAATTCTTCTTGTTCTTTCTTTAAACCTTTACCTTTACGAACACCTTCCATAATGGTAAAGGCATCATGAGCAGGAAGATTTTTTTCCATTAGATATAACATAATGTCATCACGGCATCCAATTAATTCACTAAATTCAACTTTTGGATATAGTGGGTTAATTCCTTTAAAGAGTTCTTCGGCGTTTCTTCCCCAAACATCAGTACCATGGGAAAGTCCAGATACTTTAATGATATCGGCATAAGTCTTAGGTTTAATGGTTTCAAGCATTCCACGTACAAACTGGGTACCAAACTCAGGCATTCCTCTAGTTCCACTTGATAGTTTATCCATATCATCACCATTGATCTTTAAGGCTTCCTTAGAACTAAATAACGATAAAACATCTGGATCTAAGAAAGGAATTCTCTCAACAGTATTAAATGGGAATAAATCAGGTTCTTGGTGAACAAAATCCATTAGTTGTTTAATAACCGTTGGATCATCATGACCAAGAATATCTAGTTTTAATAAGTTACTTTCAAAACTATGATAATCATAGTGGGAGGTACGCCAACCAAGGGCATCAATTTCATCCGAATCTATTGGTGGATATTGTACAGGAATAATGTCGGTATATTCAATTGTATCCGGTACAACAACAATACCACCAGGATGTTGTCCCGTTGTCTTTTTGGAGCCAGCAATAAATGAAGCAATACGTTCAATTTCGGTTTTTCTTATCTTGATATTTCGATCACTATAGTAATCTCTTGTATAAGCAAAGGCGGTTTTATCCATGACTGTAGATACCGTTCCTGCTCTAAAGGCATTATCAAAACCAAAGGTTTCTTGACAGAAAAGATGGGCTTTTCCTTGATATTCACCAGAAAAGTTTAAGTCAATATCAGGAACTTTATCTCCTTTAAAACCAAGGAAAGTTTCAAATGCAATATCAATACCATTTTTTTCTAACTTTTCACCACAGACTGGACAATTAGCATCAGGTAAGTCAAAACCAACTGCTACTTTCATAAGTTTTTCTAAAAACTCATCACTTACTGGCATATGGTATCTTTCTTGTTCTTCTTTGGTTAGTTTGAAGGCATGGAAGTGGCAATGTGGACAAACATAATGAGGTTTTAAGGCATTAACTTCCGTTATTCCCATCATGGTCGCAACAAAACTTGAACCAACGGAGCCTCTACTTCCAACGACATATCCTGCATCATTCGAGTTTTTAACAAGAAGATGAGAAATGAAATATACCGAAGCATAACCATGGCCAATGATGGCATTTAATTCTCTTTCTAAACGCTCTTGAACATAAAGTGGTAAATCTTCACCATATTTAGCACGAGCGGTTGCAAAAGAAATATCATGAACGGCTTCTTTCATTGATGGAACACCAATTTTTTGCATGAAGTCATCACGTGGAACATATAGTTCTTTAGGGAATAGTGGGAATGATTCAATCATATCACTAATTAAATTAGAATTCTTTACAACAATCTCATGAGCAAGATCAGCTGGTAAGAAAGAGAATGCTTCTAACATCTCCGTAGTTGATCTAAAATGCATATCAAGTGGTTTATGTTTCGATAATGGATGAGGACCACCACCATTTGGACGGGCCACCGCAAGATAGATGCTACGATATTTAGAGTCTTCGGCAATCAAGTGATGAACATCACCCGTCGCAACAACAGGAATATTTAAGTCATGACCAGCACTAATGATTTTCTTAATGACATCTTGAATGATGTAATCACGATTCTTTTCCGTTTCATTTTCAAACATCCAATAATAACATGCTGGTGGTTGAACCTCAAGATAATCATAATATTTAGCTTTTTCTAGAAGTTCATAGTATGGACGTTCATACGCGGTAATAAAAATATCACCATTTGCACATCCACTTCCAACAAGAATTTCTTCACGATATTTATCTAAGACAGAGCGGTATACAAGAGCATCTTTATTAAAATGCGTTGTATGAGCATCCGATATTATTTTATAAAAGTTCTTTAGTCCTACACGATTCTTTACAAGAATACATAAATGAAGTGGACGTTTAGATTTAGCAAGGACATCACGATTAATTAGAGCATTTAAATCTTGATAGTCATATACTTTCTTTTGGAATAAATCACTAAGCATACGATTAAAGACATTAGTTGTTGTCTTCGCATCGTGGATAGCTCTATGTTGTTGTTCAATTTCAACTTTCAAGTATTTAGCAATCGTTTCAAGTTTGTAGTTCTTTGGTCCTCCCATATATAAGGTTCTCGCAAGATCTAGGGTATCAATACATGGATATTGAGGAATTGATAATCCTAGTTTATTAGCCGTATCATAGACAAAGCCAGTATCGAAGTCCGCATTTTGAGCGACTAAGACCGAACCTTTGATAAATTCTAAGAAATCAGGAAAGATTTCTTCAATATATGGAGCATCTTGAACAGTCATATTTGTGATGCTTGTAAGTTCACTAATAAAGGTTGAAATCTGCGTCTTTGGTTTAACAAAACTCATAAAGGTATCAACAATTAAACCATCTTTGAGTTTTACCGCCCCAATTTCAATTATTTCATTATAATTTACACTAAGTCCTGTTGTTTCAAGGTCAAAGACAACATAGGTTGCAGTTCTTAAATCAATCGATTCTGAATATGGATGGGTAATTCTAAGGGCAGTATCATCTACATAGTATGCTTCTACCCCAGCGATTGGTTTAATATTTTTGGTGGAACAAAGCTTAAAGAAGTCTGGTAGAATATGACAGTTAGCATGATCAGTAACGGCGAGAGCAGTATGACCATATCTTACAGCTTGGTCGACATACTCATCAACATTTAAAATACTATCTAATACTGACATCTTAGTATGAGCATGAAGCTCTACTCTTTTTTCTTCGGCACTATCAAAACGTTGTCTAGAGGCATCAATTCCACATACAACAATTGAATCACACATGATAACAACATCTTTTGCGAAATCATCCCATTGAATACTACCTCTAATAACTAATCTTTTACCTGGTTGAATTTCTTTTTCAAAAACATTTTTATCAGCTTCACGATAGAAACGTTTAATGATAACAGAATCCGTATAATCAGTAATAATACCTTCAAATAAATTAAATTCACGACCATCTTTTGTTTTTATTTCTTTGACTTCCGCTTTTACAACAACACCAGTTACTTCTACTTTATTTGTAAATCTTGTTTGTTTAAATTCTTCTACTTCAATACTAGAAAATGGTACTTCGTTAAGAAGAATGGTAATTGCTTGATTTGATTTTGGTCTTGTGTAAATGGAGTGTTCTTCATTTGCTTGAGCTTCAGCCTTCTTTTTTTGGTACATTTCAATGCTTTTAGCTTCATTTTGATCAAGGGTTCTTACCATTTGTTCATGATGAACTTCCTTGATGGACACTTCATCAGCGTTGATCTCTGTTACAAGGAGGATTTTACTAAAACCATAGTTTACAAGAAAAGCATTTAAAAGTGGTAAATGCTCATCAACTACTTTCTTATCATCAAGAGATGGAACCTCAATGATAAATTTATTGCCATCTAGTTTTGATGGAAAAGTAAATAGGGAAGTTATAGTTGCTTTTTTGGTTTTACAAATATCAATACCAGCTTGATAATATTTAAATAAAAGATTATAATCATTGTTAATACTATCATCACGATAACTTACAGTATATAATACTTTTTTTACATCATAGCTTTCAATTAAGTTTGTACTAACCTTATCTAAAGTTTCTTTTAAGATATCCCAAGGTATCACACGATCAAATAATAGGCATAAACGCCATGAATTATCACTTTGTCTAACCTTTACACAAGTTATATCACCTGATGATGTATACTCATTAGGTTCAACATTAGCATTTTTTAACATGCTAAGCCATTTTTCACTAGCCATCTTTGTCTTCCCCTTTCTTATAAATCTTGATTATTTTCAATTATTTTTATTTCGATAAATCCTTCATCAGTAGTTGGAGGAATAATTTTTTCTCCATATGAACTAATAACTTCTATTGGTAAATAAAGTTCATTGGGAAGTGTATTTCTTCTACTTACTCTTTCCATACACTTACTTACATCTGTTTTAAAAAAATAAGCTATCTTTTGATAATTTACCTGATATTTACTAAGTTCAGTATCAAACCTAGCACGTACTTTAGGAGTAATATTAGTGGCATCAAAAATAATGTCTTGATTATTCTTTAGATTTTCAGCACATAAACGATATACTTCGGGCCAAACCTTAGTTTCATCAAAGTCAGGATGTAACATTCTTACTACATCACTTGATACGATAACATAGTTATGTTCTTTTGATAAAGAACGGGCATAAGTGGTTTTTCCACTTCCAGGTATTCCAATCATCATGTGTACAATAGCCATTTTTGTTCTCCTTATGTTATAAAAATAATATAATTAATTTTATCAAATTTTGTCGTTTGTCGCAAGAAAATAACTAATCTTTTTAAAGTAGTAAATCTTCAATATTATAAACTTTTGTTGCGAGTTTTTCTAGGAACTCTCTTTCATGGGTTGCGAAGATGATTGTACCTTGATATTTCTTTAAAGCGGTTAATAAATCTTCTTTCGCATCCTTATCTAAGTGGTTAGTTGGTTCATCAAGAATTAAAATATTTGCTTTTTTCATCATTATTTTACATAATTTTAGTTTTGCTTGTTCTCCCCCACTTAAGGTTTTAATGGGTTGAAGCGCCATTGCTCCGGTTATTCCACATCTCGCAAGAGTTGTTCTAATATCTTTTTCTAACATATTAGGGTAAATATTAGAAATTTCTTGTAAAGGAGTAAGACTAGGATTTTCAAAATGATGTTCTTGTTCAAAATAAGCAATTAAAGCATCATCAACAAATTTAAATGATCCTTTGATTGGTTTTAACTCCCCAACTAAGGTTTTTAATAATGTTGATTTACCAATTCCATTAAATCCGGTAATCGCTAGTTTTTCTCCACTTTTGATGGTAAAATTCATTTCTGGTAGTAAGGATGAATCATAACCGATTTCTAAATCATTTACTTCTAATAGTTTATGAGAATAGATAGGTTTATAATTAAATGATAAACTTAAATGGATATCACTACTTCTTGGTTTATCCATTACCACAATCTTATCTAACTTCTTTTGTCTACTTTGAGCTTGTCTAGCAGTGGATGTTTTTACTTTATTTTTTTGAATATAATCATTTAACATCTTAATCTCTCTTTGTTGAGCTGCATACTCTTTAGTAGCATTTTCTACAAGTTGAGCTTTTTTAAATAAGTACGCTTGATAATTACCTTTAAATCTAGTTACTTTACCAAATTCAAGTTCCATTATAACATTTACAACATCATTTAAGAATTCTTGATTGTGTGAAACAATAAAGAAATTACCTTTATATTCTTTTAAGTATTTTACCAACCAATCAACATGGACAGTATCTAAGAAGTTGGTAGGTTCATCGAGGATTAAAAGATCTGGCTCTTCAAGAAGGAGTTTTGTAAGGATGACTTTCATCTTTTGTCCGCCTGATAAGTGAGACATAACGGTTTGCATTCCATAGTTTGTTACCCCAAGTCCAGTCGCAATTCTCGCAATCTTAGAATTTAAAGCGTAAAAATCATTTTCTTCTAGTTCTTCTCTCAACATAGTTGTTGATTTAACTAAACGATTAATCATCGTTTCATCAGTTTCTTTGATTAGTAAATCTAGTTGTTCATTTAATACTTTATTTTTATTATATAAATCAATAAAGGCTTCTTTTAAATATTCATCGATGGTTAGTTTTTTATTGATGTTCATGTATTGATCAAGGTAACCAACTTTAATCTTTTTATCAAAGTTAATTGAACCACTATCAGGTAAAATATTACCACATAATACTTGAATTAATGTCGTTTTTCCCACGCCATTATTTCCTACTACACCAATCTTATCACCCTCAAGAATACGAAAATTTGCATCTTTAAAGATTGTTTTTTTGTCAAAGGTTAAATTTAAGTTTTCTACTGTAAGTAGCATTTAACCACCTCATTTCTTTTTACTTTTTATATTTTACAAAATCACTTATATTATAACATTTATAGCCAATAAAGTAAAGGTAAGTATTTTTATTTCCATTAAAAAAAGCATACCTCAAGTATGCTTATTTCTTTAGGGTAATTGTTGTTGAAAGAATTTTATTATTTTTTCTTGAATAATAAGTAATTTCAACTTTATTTCCAACAATTTGTTCTGAAAGCATTATACTTAAATCTGTCATTGTTTTAATTTTGTTACCGTTAAATTCGAGAATAATGTCATCAGATGAAATACCTGAATTATCAGAACTACTGTCTTTCATTATTTCTGTTACATAAATTCCATATCTAGTTTCACTATCTGTATAAATATCAGGAATACTCTTTAATCCTAATTTTTGAATCATTGTTGGAGTAAGACCTTTAACTTGAATTCCTGTTAAGCCAAGGCGTGGTCTTTCAATATTGATTTCTTTTTCTAGATAGTTTTCAAGTAAATACTTTATTTCATTTGAAGTAATCGCAAATCCCATATTTTCAACTTTCACCGAGGAATACTTCATAGTATTCATTCCAACAAGCTTGCCTTCTATGGTAAAAAGGCCACCACCTGAGTTACCAGGGTTAATCGCTGCATCATGTTGAATGTACTTACCAACAAAATCATTAACGCCATCACCATCAGTATCACTAGAAATGTATCTGGCATTTCCTGAAACAACACCAAAAGTTACAGAGTTATAGAAAGTATATCCTTCAGGATGTCCTACCGCAATAACAAATGAACCTTTCTTTAAATTATTGCTATCAGCGAATTCAACGGGTTGAATCTTTGTATAATGATAGAAAGTAATTAAAGCTAAGTCAACTTTTTCATCATATCCTAAGATTTTAGCCTCAACCTCAGGTCCATCTTCACCTAAAGTAACATAAACTTTAGTGGTACCACTTAGTTCATTTTCACTATCAATGACCACATGACGATTTGTGATTGCGAAATACTTATAATTGACAAGTTTACCATCTTCAATTACTTCTTCCGCCTTGTATATTACACCACTGCCAATGTCTAAACCATCTTCTGAGGTAACGCCAGAATCAAGAGTATTAACTTGCTTTAAGCATACTCCGATGACCGCATTTTCGACTCTTTCATATGCAGTTTCTACAGCATTTTCTAAATCTTTGATGGTTATTTCTTCATAATTTACAACACGATTAGTAATTTCATTTTCAACATTATTTTTTACATTTTGTTTTAATTGACAACTAGTAATCGTAAATAGTAATAATAAACATATCAATAAAGATGTAATTTTCTTTTTCATCATGTTTCCCCCTTTTTATTTTTGTTTATTTATTTTCTTTTTTGATTGGAGCTTTAAACCAGAAGGTACTTCCTTCATTTGGTTTTGATTCGACTCCATATTTAAAATGATGATACTCTAATATTTCTTTAATAATAGAAAGTCCAAGTCCACTGCCACCAGTAGAACGAGTAAGACCTTTATCTACTCGGTAATATCTTTCCCAAATATATTTTAGATCTTCTTCTTTAATACCGATTCCATAGTCAGTTACTTTAATAATTACTTCATCATTTTGTACTTCTTGAACGATATCGATAGTTTTTGAATCTTTACTATAATTTATCGCATTTGTAATGAAATTATACATTACTTGTTCTATTTTTGATGAATCTGCCTCAATGAATATTTCCTCTTTATAAGTAAAGTTAATCTTGAAATTTAATTGTTCAACTAACTTTTGTTGACGATTTACAAGTTGGGAAATACTTGATGTAAGGTTATAAGTTGTAAGATTAAAGGTTTCAGTTTGAGAAGAAATCTTTGATAAAACAAGTAAATCAGAAACAAGAAGTTTTAAGCGATTAGCTTCATCAATAATAATTTGAATATTTTCCGTTTGATTTTCATTTGGGAAATCCTTCATCATTTCCGCATACCCAATAATTAAAGTAAGTGGGGTACGTAAATCATGAGATACATTTGCGATTAACTCATGTTGGAGAGTTTCCGTTTTCTTTAGTTCTTGAACCGCATAATTTAGTGTATCATTTAGTTCAGATATTTCTAAGAATCCTTCGCCTTTAAAGGTTAAGTCATACTCTTTTTCCGCGAGTTTTTTAGCTTCATCAGTCATTTCAATGAGCGGCTTAGAGATTTTTCTTGATAAAACTAAAGCAATAACAATTGATAACGCAATGACAATTAACGTAATGTATAGTAATTGTGTTTTTAATGTTGCGATTGCTGGTTCAACTGGAGTAATCCTTGAATAAATGATTAACATATAAGCATCACTTTTATCTTTTAGTTCCACTCTTGTACAATAAGTAATGTCATCTTCTTTGACGATTTTTTCATCTTCACTTACTTGTTGGTGGAAATACTCATGGTTAGTATCATCTACCACCACAAACATTGGATTATTCACCGCAGTAATTTGATTAAAAGTATCCATAAGGTTAATTTTAACCTTCGCATTAAATTCCGAGATATCGGTATTTGGGTAAATTAAATCATACTTGACCGTTGGTACATCTTGAGAAGATACAGGAGGGATTTGTTCTTTCTTAATAATAAAAATATCAGTTTCTTTGTTTTTAACTGTTTGAAGAAGATTCTTACTTAAGGATGAACTTGAATCCTTTAAATCATCAGGACTTGCTTGATCAACTAAAGAATAAACCTCAGTCATAATGTTTTTCGTTTGTCTTATCTTTGTACGGCGATACACCTTATCAAGAAGTAAGATTTGGAAGATGCAAAATACCGCAATCACTACTACACCAAAGATGAGAATATAGCCAAAGAGTTTCCATTTTAAACTAATTTTATTTAGTTTCAAAGCGATATCCCACCCTTCTTATTGTAATAATGTTATTCGAATATTTCCCTATTTTTTTCCTTAATGACTTAATATGAGTATCTAAAGTTCGGTCATCTTTATCGAAACTTTCACCCCAAACTTTTTCAAGTAGTTGTTCTCTGGTTACTGCGACATTCGCATTATTAGTTAGATAAAACAAGATTTCATACTCTTTTAAAGTTAAGTCAACACGTACATTATCAACATAAACAATTCTTGCGTCTAAATCAATCTTTAAAGTTTCAAACTCATAATAATGTTTAACCTCTTCTAATTTTGTTGTATTAGGATGCATTCTCATGAGTACGGCGTTAATCCTCATCATTAATTCTTTTGGTGAGAATGGTTTAGTAACGTAATCATCAATGCCTAGATCAAACCCATATAGTTTATCATACTCTTCACTTCGAGCAGAAAGCATAATGATTGGAACTCTACTAAAAGTTCTGATTTGTTTGACACTTGAATATCCATCTAGTTCCGGCATCATGATATCCATAATAACTAAATCAACCGGATTTTCTTTTAACATGGAGATTGCTGAAAGTCCATTGTCAGCTTCTAGTACTTGATAGCCAACATGTAATGCATATTTTTTTATTAATTCTCTTATTTGTTTTTCATCATCAACAATTAGTAATTGATACATAGAAGCCTCCTTTTTTCTTTTTAGCATATTATATTATATCATATTTTTTTACTTTTTAAAGAAAAATGGCTAACAAATAGCAATAATGTTAACATTGTTAAATTAAAATGTGTAATTATTATGTATTTCCCAAGTTTGACAGTGATATGCTAAAAATCATCTCTACACATGTAGAGATGATTTTTAATATTTAATTGTCTTT
>CAKPAZ010000008.1 GCA_934133195.1 uncultured Bacilli bacterium
GCAGTTAAGCACTTTCGCGCCGACGATAGTTAGAAATAGCAAAAATAGGTCGTTGCCAGCTCCTTTCTATATTCATTAAATTATGCGCCTCTTTAGCTCAGTTGGTTAGAGCACATGACTGTTAATCATGGGGTCCGGGGTTCAAGTCCCTGAAGGGGCGCCATTTTTTATGATTATGGTCTGTTGGAGAAGCGGCTTAACTCACATGCCTTTCACGCATGCACTCACGGGTTCGAATCCCGTACAGATCACCATTTTGTAATTTATGAGTCATCTTTGATGGCTTATTTTTTTTGTTTAATAAATGAAACATTTTTAATCATTTAATTTGAATATTCTCACTTTGGTTAATAATTAACTTATCATTTGGTTTATGGTATTATAAAAATATTATGATATAATATTAGTGTAAGCTTACTAAAAAACTAAATAAGAGGAGATATTAATTATGAATATTGGTCAAAAGATTAAAGAATTAAGACAAGAAAATAATCTTACTCAAGAAGAACTTGCTGAACAATTAGGTGTTAGTCCTCAAGCAATATCTCGTTGGGAAAATAGTACTACATATCCTGATATTACATTACTACCAATTATAGCTAATATGTTTGATGTGACAATAGATTATTTGCTTGATAGAGAATCTTATAAAAAAGATGAAGAATTAAAAAAGATAATAGAACAAGATGATGAATTATCAAAATATGGTAAAATTAAAGAAAGAGAAAAATTACTAATAGAATCATTAAAAAAATATCCTAACAATTGGGATTTAAAGTCAAGATTATTAAGTGTTTATCATGTTCAAACAGCTAATGATGAGGAAATAGATGAGTATTATCAACAAAAAGCTATTGAATTAGGTCAAAATATTTTAGATAAATGTAATATTGATGAATATAGATATTCAGCTATTCAAATATTATGCTTTGTATACGATTGGATTAATCAAACAGATAAAGCTAAACAAATTGTAGAAAAATTACCAAATTCATTTGTTACTAAGGATTTTTTATCATTAGAACTTGTTAAAGGTAGTGAAAGAAATATTAAATGTGCAGAATATATTACAACACTAGTAGAATTACTACACTTTACAATTGGTACTATGAGATTATCCACTGAAGACACTATTAAAGCAAGAGAAAAAGAAATTGACATTATAAATACAATTTTTGATAGTGGAGATTTATATTGGTATAATACGATAATTTCAGATGCTTATGAAGTAATCGCAAAAATGTATGCGAAACTTAACAACAAAGAAGAAATGATTACTAATTTAGAAAAAGCTTTTGAATATGGTAAAAAGAAAGATGAAATTACAAAAGAAGGAAAAGTATTGATTCACAAAAGTATTCTTGTTAAAGGGTATGAATGTGATCCATCAAAATGGACAACTAGTAATGAATTAAGTCATGTTGAATTAATAAAAGAAAGAATAAATGAATTTGTTGCATTTAGCAAATACTTTAATGATGAAGATTTTATTAAATTAATTAATAAATATTAATATTAAATATGTTATTTTTTACTTGAATTATAAACAAAATTAAAGAATCAAATTAATCTAAATTATTGACAAATAAAAAAATTTTTGATAGAATATTATTGTAAAAAATGCATATGATATTATTGTCATATGACTTGGACTGGCGTATGCCTTGGTCCACCAACGGCAGGAAATAGTCCTGCCATTTTTTATATGAGGGAGTGGCTATGAAAAAAATTCTTAGTATCTTTATTGATGAGTCAGGTGATGTTGGATTTATTAAAGCTGCATCAAAGTATTATATTATTACCTTTGTAATGCATAATCAAAGTAACGAAATAAAGAGTAATATCGAAAATATTAAAGATTTTCCTATATTTCATGCTGGTCCTATAATTAGAAGGGAATATCCATTTGACTATATGGAAATGAAAGATAGAAAAAAAATATTTCAATCTATTTTCATTTTTACATTATCATTACCAATAAAAATTTTTTCCTTTTGTTATGAAAAAAAAGACTTCGATAGTGACTTATTAAAAATGCAAGCCAAAATTACTAAAGATGTTTATAATTTTCTACAAGATAATTCTAATTATTTTAATTCATTTAATGAAATAATAATATATTATGATAATGGCCAAAATTTAATAACTAAAATATTAAATGGAGCTTTCGCAATTTCAGGTTTGAATTATGAATTTAAAAAAGAAGTTGTTCCAGGATCATATAGATTATTTCAAGTTGCTGACTTTGTATCAACAGTAAAACTTATGGAAATAAAAATGTATAAAAATGAACTATCTAATTCAGAATTAAAATTTATTGATATTTACCATTTAAAGAAAAATTACATTAAAGGAATAAACAAGAAAATTCTAAAATAACAAAGTTTAATAATGTTCTTAACTTAAAAGCAAATAATTAGATAATTAAAAAATTATAAATACTAAATTTGAAAACTTGCCAAGCTTAATGTATAATTATTTAGTTCATTGAATTCTTTATTGTATTAATACTGCAATACTACTATAAGAAAAAAGCGTTTAGTATCAAAAGTGATACTAAGCGTTTTTAATTATCTAAAAAGTGTTAAAAAATTTTTATATTTAGCAGTTTTATTTTATTATTGAAAACGTGTTCTCTATTTATTTGCTTTACAAGATAACTAAAAATGAGTAAAATATATTGTCTTATAAAGGTGATATTATGAATGCATTAAAAAAACTTTTTGAACCTATGGATTTAACTAAAGGTAAAATATGGAAAGTAATCATTTTATTTTCACTTCCAATCTTTTTTAGTTATTTCTTTCAACAAATATATACGATTGCTGACGCTGCAATATGTGGCAAATATTTAGATGCAAACCAAGTAGCTGGAATTAATAATACTGGTAACATTATCTTTATTGTGTTACAGTTTGCATTTGGTTGTACTGCTGGTTTCTCAGTTGTAACAGCAAATAAAATAGGTGAACATGATTTAGAAGGAGTAAAAAAATCATTAGCTGTACAAATAAGGTTATCAATTATTATTAGTATTGTTTTAACCATACTTGCTTGTCTTCTCGCAAGTCCTCTACTAAATTTTATTGGTTTATCAAAATCTACAAATCCCATTCAAAATGAGATTTATGAAGCAGCTTACTATTATATAATAATTATCTTTTTAGGTACATCTGCTCAAATATTTTATAATTTAATTTGTTCATTCCTAAGAAGCATAGGTGACTCACTTGTCCCTTTAATTTTCTTATTCATTTCTACAATTCTTAATATTGGTCTAGACTTATTATTTATTGCGGTATTCAACTGGGGAGTAATGGGAGCAGCCATTGCTACAATTATTGCTCAATTTATATCAGCTATTGGTTGTTTTATTTATACATTTAAGAAATATCCTATTTATAAGTTAAGTAAAAAAGATTTTAAATTTGATTTTTCTTTTGATTTACATCACTTGAAATTAGGATTACCTCTTGCTTTTCAATTTTCAGTTCTTGCAATTGGTTTAATTGTAGTACAAGCAGTAATTGTAAAATTTGATACTTCAATTGATGGTGAAGTTATCAGTGCATGTGCTCAAAATGGCTTTGGAGCTGCAACAAAGCTTAATAATTTCTTAATGTGCCCTTTTAATGCCCTTGGTACAGCAATGCTTTCTTACTGTGGCCAAAACCATGGAGCTAACGAGACAACAAGAATCAAAAAGGGTGTAAATGAAGCTTTAATAATAGCTTTTATTGAATATATTATATTTGGTGGTACTGGGTTATTACTAACAATAAATGGTGCATACTTACACATATTTTATTCAGCTGATAAAATAAATGAAATGACAATGTATTTTGGTAATCACTACTTATATTGCGATATGTCATTATACTTTATTTTAGGTGCTCTATTTGTTTTCCGTAATTCACTACAAGGTATTGGCAAACCATTATATCCATTTCTTGCGGGGATCGGTGAATTAATTGGAAGAACTTTAATATGCTTAACACTACCTAACATAATTAATAATGGACCAATTAATATCAATGCTAATCTAAATGCAGTATACGGATTAACCTTTGCGGATCCACTTGCATGGAGTATTGCGGTATTAATAATGCTATATGGAATCATCAAATATGTCTATCTGCCTAAAAAACAAAACGCTATCCAAAACTAGGTTTTTGCAAAAGCCTTTATCTTTTCGACATTTTATGATATAATATTCAATTGTGTGAGAATATGAAATTAAGAAAAGAGGAAGAGTTATGTATCAACTTCGTTCAAGATGGTTAAGAATCGCTTTTTTAAGTATTTTAATTACAAACCTACTTATGCTTGTATCCTGTACTAAAAAAGAAGATGAAACTAAAGATCCTGATGAATTACCTATTGAAAACCATGTTTTAGATAAATATACTGATTATGAAATAATTTCAAAGGCTATGCAAAAAAACTATGAACGTGATAATTATTTAATTACCACTGAAGGTGTAACCGATGCTAAATTTGGCTTTATTTCATATACCCAAAAAACTACAACATCTCTTTACTTTATGCAAGATAAATTTTATAATGATATTTCATCTACATCATCAATTGTAAATCATTATCATCGTTTAATGCTTACACCAAATGATGTTAAATATTACGATAGTGATAATGATAAAATAACAACTACATCATTAGATGAATATAAAAGTATCTATGGTAAAGTACCAAGTCATGCAACTTTCTTTAATTATAATATTGATGAGAGTGTAGTCATTTCTTCTAAACGTAACTTTACAAATAAAAAGTTTGAAATAACATATAATTTAGAACCTGAAAAAGCAATGGGAGATATGACTAAACAAATGATGATGTTTGGTGGGTTAGCTGAAGAACCTAAGTTTAAATCAATTACTTTAATAATTTGTATTGATGAAGACTTAAACATTTTATCCTTTAAAAATGTTGAAGTTTACACAATAGTTAAAGACATTCCGGTCGTAGGAAGTAGTAAATTAAACTGTGTTCAAACTCTAAATTCTAAAGTTTACTATACAGATTATTCAGAACCTAATTTAAGTGAATTTAACTAAAAAGAAAATCAAAAGATTTTCTTTTTTTACTTGACAATTTTTCTATTAAATGGTATACTATTGATATAAAGTATCAATAGGTGAATTAATGGAACGAAGACTAACAAAACAAAGACAACTGATATATGACATTACCATGACAATGTATCACCCAAACGCTGAAGAAGTATATAAAAAAGTACATGAGGAATATCCAGAAATTGGAAGAGCAACTGTATACCGTAATTTAACAGTATTAGTTGAACAAGGTTTACTTACAAAGCTTGTCATTACTGGTGAATCAATTAGATATGATACTAACATAAAGCATCACAATCATTTCGTATGTACTAGATGTGGTAGAATCATTGATCTATCAGAAACCGAAATGGTAAAGGTTCCTGATAATCTCGATGTAGAATATCAATCAGTTACCTTCTATGGAGTCTGTCCTGAATGCAAAAAAATTGATACTAAATAAATGGAGGAAATTATGGAATTAAAAGGATCAAAAACTGAAAGAAACTTAAGAGAAGCATTTGCTGGGGAAAGCCAAGCACGTAACAAATATACTTATTTTGCAAGCGTTGCTAGAAAAGAAGGTTATGAACAAATAGCTGCTATCTTTGAAGAAACTGCTAACAATGAAAAAGAACATGCAAAAATGTGGTTTAAAGCTTTAGGTGAACTAGGAAATACTTCTGAAAACCTATCTGCAGCTGCCGCTGGTGAAAACTATGAATGGACTGACATGTATGAAAAATTTGCGATTGAAGCTGAAGAAGAAGGCTTCACAAGACTTGCATATCAATTTAGAGCAGTTGGTGCCATTGAAAGAGCTCATGAACAAAGATATCTTGCTTTATTAAATAATATTGACTTACAACAAGTATTTGAAAAATCAGAAGAAACTATGTGGGAATGCCGTAATTGTGGCCATTTAGTTATTGGTAAAAAAGCTCCTGAAGTTTGTCCTGTTTGTGCTCATCCAAAGAGTTATTTTGAAGTAAGAAAAGAAAACTACTAAAATTAAAATGAGTAAATGAGAAATGTAATATTATTACATTTCTTTTTATATGGCTTGAAAAGAATTTGTTAATGTGGTATAATTATAGACGCAATTATTGTAAAAAAAATAGTAAAAGGAGATTTTTATCGTGATTTACAAGACAATTACAAATTACAAAGAAGCTACACGTGACTTCTTAGAAAATGAAACACAATTTCATCTAGGAGTAATTCCTACAGAACAATCTAACCCAATTACTAAAAATCTTAGTGCTACAATCGCAAAAGATACTGCAAAAGGTGTTAAGACAATTCTAAATGCTGATAAGTACATTGCTGAAGTTGCTCGTGGACAATTCCACACTCCAGAATTTGAAGCATTTGTTGATGATATTAAGAGATGTATGGACCAAAGAAAGAAAGTTGTTTTCTCAAGCGTTGGTGCATCAGGAAGAATGGCAATCCAAATGGATGGTGCATGGAGAAGTTTTTGGCAAGGTTTAGTTGACAAAATTCCTGCTCATCGTTTTGAATTCTTAGAAATGGCAGAAGTAGTAAGTAGTTTTACAACAGGTGGCGATAGAGCTTTAGTTCGTTCTGTTGAAAACTTTGAAGACTACATGACATTTGGTGCTCGTCAAGTTGATGAAGCTGAAGTAGGCCCTGGTGATGTATTAGTTGCATTATCTGAATGTGGTCTTTCTGCAAGTATCAATGGTTCAGCTGTTCGTGGATATGAACTAGGTGTTAGAACATACTATCTATTCTGTAATCCAGAAAACATCTTAAGAACACACTTAGACCGTGCTCGTGCTGTATTTGAATGCTTAGATGAATATGCAGCAAATAAAGCAAAAGGCATTGACAATGGTAAATACATTGTTAAAATTCCTCTATTTGTTGGTAACATGGCTGTATCTGGTTCAACTCGTATGCAAGTTACTACAGTTGAATTATTAGCTGCTGGTGCTGCACTAGAAGTAGCCGCAAACCGTTGGTTAAAAGAAAACCTAACTGAACAAGAATTAGCAGTTGTTGGTGGTGAAATGCTTTCACTTGATGAATATGCTGATGCCTTTGTTTCATTAAATAAACAATTATCAAGCGGTAAAGCTTTAAAAGGCTTAGCTCAAGCTGTTGAATTTGAAGTTAACACATATAATCAAAAAGGTTTAGTAACATACATTACTCATGACTACCTACTTGATATTATGACTGACACAACTGAACGTCAACCTACATTTACACTTCCTCCATTCAGAAAATTTGCTGATCATGATAGTGAAGTATCTTGGGCATACATTAAAGACCCTCTATATCCAAACGAAGTTGCTTGGCAACAAGTATTCCGTCGTCCTATCAAAGGCCTTGAATGGACTAAAGAAGATTACATTGAAATGAAAGCTAGCCAAGACATTATCAATAACCCTCCAAAAGTTAGTGGTAGTGAAGTATTAGAATATGTAATCGGTAATGAAGATGATCCTTCTAGATATTCTCGTCCATGTTCTCAACTTGTATTAATCGATGTTAATGGTAGTGCTACTCCAGAAGTTGTTGCTTGGTATAAGAAAGAACTTGTTAAATATAGTGGTGGAATCGTTCTTCGCTTAGGTCAAATTCCTACAACTAAGATTGACAAAAATGAAATTAGAATCCCAGTTGAACTTCCTAGAACTTGTACAGATATTCTATATCACTTACTAGTTAAGGTTGCATTCAATGCTTTAAGTACTGGAACAATGGCTAAGATGGGGCGTGTTTATGGTAACTGGATGGTTCAAGTTCTTCCAACAAATAAGAAATTAATTGACCGTTCATCTAGAATTATCGCAAGTCTTGCAAAAATTCCTTATGAAAAAGCTGTAGAAGAATTCTTCTATTCATACTACAACCGTAAACCTGAAGACGAATATCGTGAATCATATGTAATTGAAACACTTCGTCGTCTAGGATTTGATCCAACTAAAGACATTAAATAGTAATTAAATATAAAGACCTTCATAGAAAATATGAGGGTCTTTTCTTTTATAAATATTATTTTATAAATGACAATTTAACAAAAATATGGTATACTATTTAATAGGTGATATTATGGAAAAAGATTTAATATTAATAATTGGTTTATGCGGAGAATCAGTATTCATGGAAACTGATCATTTCCATCAAGATGGTGAAACCATAACTGTCAATTCAATGCATAAAGAACCTGGTGGAAAAGGTTACAACCAAGCCATAGCCACAAAACTAATGGAAACAAATGTAGCATTTATTGGTGCTATTGGCAATGATGAATATGGTAAAGAATGTGAAAGCACCTTACAAAAACTTGGAATTGAAACCTACTTAATTAAAAAGGAAACAAACACTGCTTTTGCGACTATCCTTACAGATAAAAATGGAAACAATCAAGTGTCAGTATATCCAGGTGCAAGTTCGCTATTAACCAAAAACGACATAGACAATTACATACATCTATTTGAAAGAGCAAGATTTCTACTTTTAACTTATGAACTTGAAGAAGATGTTTTAACCCATATTTATGAACTTGCTGAAAAATACCAAATAAAAATAATCTTAAATCCTGCTCCATATAGAAATTATAATCAAAACTTTTTACATAAAGCCTATCTTATAACTCCCAATCTTATTGAATGTAAAGAAATGTTAAACACTGATGTTTCTTCATACCAGGAATTAGGAGAAAAACTAAAAAAAGCAAACTTTCAAAATGTTATTGTTACCCTTGGTAAAGATGGAGTCCTTTTAGTAAATGAGAAAAGTAATGTCATCATTCCAACAATAAAAGAAAAGACCAAGGTTGTTGATACAACTGGAGCCGGTGATACCTTTAACGGATGCTTAGTTGCAATGCTAAATAAAAATAAAGAATTAATCGAAGCTATTTCCTATAGCATTTATGCTGCATCATTTAGCACAGAAACAAAATATGTACTTCCAAGCATTCCTACCATAAATGATATCTCTAATCTAAAATTTTCCCATGATAAGTATTATAAATATAATGGATATACAAATACTCGAAAGAGTGTCCGTGTCTTTTTAATAAATGAACATAAACAATATGGAATGCTAAAAATTGAAGGAAAAGATGAATTTGGTCAAAGATGTCATCTTGAAACCACAGGTGGTGGCATTGAAAACAATGAATCAGAAATTGAAACATTAAATCGTGAAATCCAAGAAGAAACGGGTTATCATGGTAAAGTCATTTCCCATCTAGGATACTTAGTTCATGAGTATAACCAAATCAAACGTATCTCAATTGCTAGTTATTATTTAGTTTTAGTGAACACTAACAAACAAGGAAATACAAAATATACTAATGAGGAATCAACACTTATCAAAGGAATTAAATGGATGAACTTTGATGAACTAAAAACAAACTTAAATCAAAATAATTCCTCATGTGATTACTTAGTCCAAATGCGTGAACTAGAAGCTTTAAAATTACTTGAAAAATATCTACAGGAGCAAAACAATGACTAAACTTGAATTATTACAAAAACTAATAGATGTATCAGATAATATTGTTATTCTTACAGGTGCAGGCTTTTCAACTGCTTCTAACATTCCTGATTTTAGAAGTGATAATGGACTATATAAAGTAAAGGGAACAAGTATTCCTCCAGAAGAAATCCTATCTCATCATTTCTTTATTAGTCATCCCGATGAATTCTTTAAATATTATTTTTCTAAAATGGTATATATTGATGCCCTACCTAATGCAGGACACAAAAAACTAGCTGAACTTGAAAGTAAAGGTAAAAACATAACCATCATAACTCAAAACATTGATGGGTTACACCAAAAAGCAGGGAGTAAAAATGTTTTAGAACTTCATGGTTCAGTTCTTAGAAATCATTGTATGAAATGTCATAAGTTTTATTCATTAGAAGAAATCCCTCATGATGGTTCAATCCCTCGCTGTACATGTGGAGGAATAATTAAGCCTGATGTTGTACTTTATGAAGAGGGGTTAGACGAAAAAGTAATAGATGAATCACTTAGAAAAATAGTGAATGCTGACTTACTGATTATTAGTGGATCTTCCATGGTAGTTAATCCTGCCGCGAGTCTTCCTTATTATTATAGGGGAAATAAAATGGTAATTATTAACCTAAGTGAAACTCCTCTTGATAGCTTCGCAAGTCTAATTATTCGTGAAAAATCAGAAGAAGTATTTTCAAAAATTGTCGTAAAAGGAGAAATAAAATGAATATAGTTGGAAAATTTGAAAAAGTATCACTTGAAGAGTGGCAAAAAGAAGAAAGCATAGAATTATATAATGAAATCAAACTACCTAAAAGAGCAACAAAAGGTTCGGCTGGTTATGATTTTTACGCTCCATTTGATTTTACTCTTAATCCTCAAGAAACCATCAAAGTACCAACAGGAATTAGAGTAAAAATAGAAGATGGTTGGTTCTTAAGCATTTTCCCTCGTAGTAGCCTAGGATTTAAATATCGCTTAAGACTTAATAATACCGTTGGCATCATTGATAGTGATTATTATCACGCTTTAAATGAAGGTCATATTTTTATTAAAATAACTAATGAATCACCAGATAAAGTTGTAACAATCAAAAAAGGAGAAGCTTTCGCCCAAGGCATTTTCATCCCATTTGGTATTACAACTGATGATGATGTTGAAACTGTGAGAACTGGTGGTATGGGTAGTACCAACCAAAAGAATTAGAGGAAACTATGAGACCAAAAAACTTAAAAGTAATAAACGATGAACTATATTTAAACAATTACTCACTAACTTCTCTCGCAAAGCAATATAAAACGCCTCTTTATGTTTTTGATGAATTTGAACTAGAAGAAAAAATGGATGAATTCAAAGATTATTTTAATAGTGAAAACTTTGAAACCGAAATTGTTTATGCTTCAAAAGCCTTCTTAGTACCAGAAATTTGTAAGATGGCATCGAAAAAAGATCTAATGATAGATGCGGTTAGTTTGGGAGATTTATATGTAATAAACTATTCAGGCTTCCCATTAAAAAGAGTAGTCTTCCATGGCAATAATAAATCAGATGAAGAACTAGATTACGCGGTAAAAAATAACGTTGGATTAATCGTAGTTGATAATTTAGATGAATTACAAAGATTAAATAAAGTTGCTAAACACTATCAAAAAGTAGTAAATACCTTGTTTAGAGTTAACCCTGGCATTGATGCTCATACACATAAATACATTCAAACTGCTTTATTTGTATCTAAATTTGGGGAAAGTATCTATGATGAAACAATGATTGATAAAATAATTAAAGAGTATCTAGCAAGTAAATATGTAAAGTTATTGGGCTTTCATTCACACATTGGATCCCAAATTAAAGCCTTTAAACCCTTCATGTTAAATATTGAAAAAATGATTGATTTTAGTAAAAACATTGAAGAAAAATATCAAATCAAGCTTCCATATCTTAACTTAGGAGGAGGTTTTGGTATCAAATATTATGAAGATGATACCTCATTTGATACTCCAAAATTACTAACTAGGATGATAAAACATCTTGAAAAGTTCTCAAAAGAGAAAAACTACCACCTTGAAAAAGCCTTTATTGAACCTGGTAGAAGCATTGTTGGTAATGCAGGGATCACCCTTTATACATGTGGAATCACTAAACATACCTATGGTGGTAAGAACTATTTATTCATTGATGGTGGCATGACAGACAATATTAGACCTGCTTTATATCAAGCAATTTATCAATGTGAAGTTACAAATAAAGTAACTAAGAAAAAAGAAATCACTGTAGATGTAGCTGGAAAATGTTGTGAATCAGGTGATATAATTGCTAAAGATGTAGCACTTCCTCAAACAAAACCAGGTGATATTTTAGTGGTATATGCAACAGGAGCATACACATATTCAATGGCATCATCATACAATAATCACCTAAAGCCAAAGGTACTATTTGTTGGTGACAACATTAAAGAAGTATCAAAAGAAGAACCAATAGAGGATTTAATTAAATTATTTTAGTAGGAAATAATCATAAAGTAAATTTTGAGTAATATAATATAAAATAAGGATAAATTTATCCTTGAGTTGACTTTATAACAAAAAAATGCTATAATATTTATAGTCGGAGGTACACAATGAGAAAAGAAGAAGCTTTATTGATTTGGACACGAGAATTTGGTGATGTAGATTATGCTCATGATTTTACAGGCCGTAAAATCAAAAGAGATGATTATGGACTAGAAAATCAAGTAGGTTGGGTTGTATCATATATGAAACCCCTATCTTTAGGTGGTCTCCAAAACGAAGATAACGAAATGATTGTTCACCACATAACAGCTTATGAAAAAGGTGATAATTACCCTTCATTTGAAGTAGTTGGTGTAAAATATCATGTAGGACATGATGAAAAACAAGATTTCTATTATATTGAAAAAGAAGACTAAAAAAACAAGCAATATAACGGATAAGGTGTTATATTGCTTATTATTTAGTAAATAAAACATGAGGAATATTAAATATGAGGATAATAGGCGGAAAATTTAGAAGTAGAAAACTAGTAACACTTGAAGGATTAAAAACAAGACCAACCCTTGATGGAACTAAAGAAGCTATCTTTAATAGTTTAGGAAATTACATTCCTGATTTTGTTGTTCTTGATGTATTTGGCGGCAGCGGTGCTTTAAGTTTAGAATCCATCAGTCGTGGTGCTAAACATGCTTATATCATTGATAATAACATTGAAGCCATCAAGATTATAAAAACAAACATTGCAACCTTAAAGGTCGAAAATCAAGTTACCATCCTTCAAGGTTCATATGATCAAATGTTAAAAAAACTAACAAACAAAAAATTTGATTTAATATTTTTAGATCCTCCATTCAGAATGAAAGTCATTGATGAATTAATCACTTTTATTCTTGATAATGATATGCTTGAAGATGGAGGATACATTATGGCCGAATATCCTAAAGAAGATGTAGTAAGAAAAGACTACCCAAACTTAAAAATAAAATTATGTCGTACTTACTCAAGTAGTGAAGTAATGATTTTAGAGAAGGAGTAACTATGCGTATTGGAGTATATCCTGGAAGCTTTGACCCAGTAACTAATGGTCACTTAGATATTATCAAAAGAGGTGCTACATTATTTGACAAATTATATGTAGTTGTCCCTCAAAACATTCAAAAACATACTTTATTCACCACAGAAGAAAGAGTAGAACTTTTAAAAGAAGTAGTTAAAGATTTACCAAATGTAATTGCAACCTCAACCGATCAACTTACCGTTACTTTTGCAAAATCAGTAAATGCTAACGCAATGCTTAGGGGTCTCCGTATGGTAAGTGACTTTGAGTATGAACTTCAACTAGCAACACTTAATCATCACTTAAATGAAGAAATTGAAACGATCTTTATTATGAGTTCTCATGAATTTTCATTTCTTTCTTCAAGTAGTGTTAAAGAAATTGCTCAATTTGGTGGTGACATTACAAGTTTTGTCCCAAAGGTAGTTAAAGAGGCCTTATTAAAAAAATACCATCAAGAAAAACATAATTAAGCTAGAGATTAACCCATGAATAAATCTAGATATTATAAGACTAGTTTTTGATAAATTAGTCTTTTTTAGTTCGCTTAAAATTTGAACAATAATAGAAAGTCCCCCAAAAGAAAGTAAAAACGTCTGAAGTAGTACCATTAATGTTAGATCAATATGATATTCAAAAATACACTTTAATCCGGTAGTTAGTTCCATAGAATCAATCAAAAAGATAACAAAAGTATTATCGCTAAGTCCTAAGATACTCTGTAATTTATAAAGAGGAATTTTAAACATACAGACAAATATCATTGATGATAAAATTGTAAGCATTACTGTTGGACAGTTATCAATTAACTTTAAGATATCTGTTTTATTAAAGGCTTGTGAATCTTCCTTTGCATTCTTATTTTTAGAAAAAATAAAAAACATACTAGAAACAAAGATTTGAACCAAATAAATAAATAATCCCCACTTAGGAATCATTAAAATGGTAAATAAAGGACTACTAAGGACCGTTCCTCTTAGTAGTCTATTTCCTTCTGCCAATGATATAGAGTTATTTTTAACCTCAGATATAACCAAATAACTTGATGTTGGATTGCCGGTAATAAAACTCAATAAAAACAAAGAACAAGATGTTGTATTTTCAAATCTAAATATTCGGTTAAATAAATAATAAAATACCTTGCTAATAAATGGATAGTTTATCAAAATATTACTTAAGAAATAAAAAGGAATTAAAGCAACTAAAACATTATTTAACCATAAGGATAAGGTATTATAAATATTAACTCTTGCTTCATCTTTGTAGATTAAAAAGATGACTCCTGTAAAGATAAGAAAAGTGACAATTAGGAAATATCTAATTTTTTTCATTAATTATAAGTTCCATCCTTGGATAGATCGTATTATTAGTTAGATTATTATCTTTTTTAATTTTATCAACCGTTGTGTTATACTCTTTACTAATTGAATATAAAGACTCATTATGTTTAACAACATGAATATGATAAGTAGGTGGAGTATAAGGTACCTTATAATATGTCGCAAGGCTCTTAACAACAGCCTCAGCTAAACTTTGCCAGTTATAAACTAACATATCAGTATCTTTTTTGTTGTCAGCGAATCCATATTCAATAATCATTGCCTTATTAGGTGTCGTACCACGAAGAATAAAATAATAATCTTTCCCGGTTTTTCCTACTCGCTGATAAATATTACGAATTGAAAGTCCAGCTTTTTTTAAATTTTCTCCAATAATCATTGGTAGTTCATTATCACCGCGTAAAGAATAAATGATTTCTCCTCCACTTGAACCACCAGTATTAATATGGTTACTAATAAGAATGTCTGATTCACTTGCACCAAGTTTACTTATTCTATTTAAACGATCATTAGGAGCTAATGTTTCATCACTAGATCTTACTAAAACATTAGGAATCCCTAGTTCGTTTAATCTATTATGTTCATAATTACTAATCTTTAAAGCTAAATCTTTTTCTTTAAAATAGTTATTACTGCCACCACCGGGATCCCAACCTCCATGACCTGGATCAATAATAATCACAAAAATCACCTCACTAAAGTATATGAGGAAAATAAAAAAAAAGACATCCAAAATGAAATGTCTACTAAATATTATAGATATAAAAAAATGGCGTCCCAGACACGATTCGAACGTGCGACACACGGCTTAGAAGGCCGTTGCTCTATCCAACTGAGCTACTGGGACATTTGCGTTAATATTATACAATAAAAAACATCAAATGTAAAGTAAAATGAACTATATTTTATGGAATAATAATGGCAAAAAATATCTATAATCGTTATATTTTATTTCAATTAAACTTAATTACTTGTAAATAAAAGCTAATTGTTATATAATAATATAAAAAAGGGGTGAAATTAATGAATATAATTAAAAAAATAAAATTATTTATTTGTAGTTTAGTTATTTTAATTTCTGGTGCCATAATGTCTGGATGCGTTGTTGAACAACCTAAAGAGAATTTTGAAAATTTCACTAATTCAATCTTCCAAACATTAATGGGAAACAATGAATTGACATCTAATTATTTATTTAATAATCCTGAAAACTTTGGCTTAGAACGTTATGAACCAAGCCTACCAACACCTGGTAAAACACAAGCCTTAGGTTTATTAATCATTAATTTATACTTTGGCCAAATTAAAGGATTTAAATATGATGAATTAAATGAAGATCAACAAATAACTTATGATATCATTGTTGATTTATTAGATGGTATTAATGAACAAAATGCATGTACGGGATATGCTTATTTAAGTAATGATTATTTGGGATCATACCTAGGATATCAAGCTCAATTACCATTACTTCTTGTGGAATACAAATTTAAAGATAAACTTGATGTTGAAAACTATTTTAAATACCTTGACTTAGTTCCAGAAACCTTCAAAAAGTATGTTGACTTTGAAATTGAAAAAGCAGACAATGGTTATGGAATGCCTGACTTTGTTATTGACAAAGTTGTAGGTCAATGTGAAAACTTCATGAAACAAGTTCAAAATAGTGATGGAACAACCGGAAGTCATTTTATGATTACTGTTGTAAATAACAAAATTGATAATCTTAGCTTCTTAACCGAAGAAGAAAAAATAGCATATAAAAAGAAAAACATTGAAAAAGTAAATGGACCTCTTCTTGAAGGATATCGTTATGTTAAAGATAATCTTCCAGCATTAAAAGGACGTGCAACAAACAATATGGGCCTTGCACATTATGTTGGTGAAGATGGTGAAATGATTGGTCAAAAATATTATGAAGTTGCTTTCAAAAAAGCTGTTGGTTATGACATTACGCTTCCCGAAGCAAAAGCATATATTGAAAATAAATTACAATCACTAGAAAGTAAGAAAGAATACTTTGCGGGAATTGTAAAATCTGACTCAACTTTCCTAGAAAAAATAGAAAATGCTAAATTTATGGATACTACACCGGAAGAACAAATCAGTTTATTTGAAAAATTAATTAACGGTCATTTTCCTAAATTAATTCTTCAAAATCCATTAAATATCCAAGTTAAATACGTTGATAAATCAATGGAAGATAATTTTAGTCCAGCTGCATACATGGTTTCTCCAATTGATGAATTTAATAATGAATATATCTATTTAAATAAAAAGTCAATTATGAAATCATACTTAGATGATGATGGTAACTTAGTCAGTGATTATGATTATAACTACTTATATAATACAATTGCTCATGAAGGTATTCCTGGTCACTTATATCAAAATGTTTACTTCAAAAATAAAGAAACAAACATTATAAGAAAAGTCTTAAAGAATTCAGGCTACATGGAAGGTTGGGCAACTTATGCTGAACATTACGTATATGACTTCTTAGAAGGCTATGATCAAAATGTAATTGATTATTATAAATGGCAAGATGACTATCAAGGTGCAATCTACTCAAGACTTGATATGGGTATTCACTATGATGGATGGACACTTGAAGAAACATATAATTTCTTAGTTAAATATTATAAGATTAATATGGAACAAGCTAAATCAATCTATGAAAGATTAATTGAGGTTCCAAACAACTGTCAACAATATTATTTCACATACTTCAAACTTTGTGATTTACGTGATAAAGTAATGAATAAAACCCAAGGTGAATTTGACCCAGTTAAGTTCCATGAACTAATTTTAAATTGTGGTCCAATTCCTCTAAAATATGTTGAGGCTAGAGTATTGAAAGCCTATGGCATTGAATAAAAGCAAATTATAAGAAAAAATAACAAAAATTTGGTATAATTACAAAAGTAAAAATAAGAAGGAGATTAATTCGTATGAGTGAATTAAAAGTAAATGTAGAAAAACTATCAGAAAGTCAAGTTAAATTAACAATTGACGTAACCGCTGAACAATTTGATGAAGCTTTAGACAAAGCTTTTGAAAAAGTAATTAAAAATGTAAAAATTGATGGATTCAGACAAGGTAAAGCTCCAAAGAGTGTATTTATCAATCACTATGGTTGGGAAAGCTTATACCAAGATGGTATTGAATTCGCTTTACAAGCAACTTATTATCTAGCTTTACAACAAGCAGAAGTTATGCCTGTATCAGATCCTAAAATTGACTTAAATGTTGCTGAAATCAAAAAAGGTCAAGGATTCACATACACTGCTGTTGTTGATGTATGGCCAGATGCAGTACTTGGTGAATATAAAGGATTAACTATTAAACCTAAATCAACAAGAGTAACTAAGAAAATGGTTGATGAATACATTGCTCAACAATTAAAGGGCAAAGCTGAAATCATGGTTAAGGATGGCGCAGCCGCTTTAGGTGATACAGTTGTAATCGACTTTGAAGGATTTGTTGATGGTGTTGCTTTTGAAGGCGGCAAAGCTGAAAACTATCCTCTAGAACTTGGTTCAAATTCATTTATTCCTGGTTTCGAAGATCAACTAGTTGGAACTAAATCAGGTGATGAACTAGATGTTAACGTTGTATTCCCTGAAAACTATCATGCAGAACTTGCTTCAAAAGCAGCTGTATTTAAAGTTAAAGTTCATGAAGTAAAAGAAAAAGTACAACCTGAACTAACTGATGATGTAGTTCTTGAAATGGAACTTCCAGAAGTAAAAACAGTAAGTGAATATACAACATATGTTAAAAATCTATTAAAACAAGAAAAAGAACAAGAAGCTGAAAACTACTTCATGGATACTCTAATGAAGAAAATTGAAAAGAATTCAAAAATCGTGATTCCTCAAACAGTTATTGACAATGAAGTTGAAAAACAAGTTAAGAGACTTGAACAACAAGCACAACAATACAAAGTACCTGCTGAAGTATTAGTTCAATACAGTGGATTTGAAAGCTTAGATGCATATCGTCAAGCTGGTGCTGAATATGTAAAACGTCAAATTACTGAAGAAATTATTATTGAAGAAATCATTAAAAAAGAACAATTTGAGGTTTCTAAAGAAGAAGTGGAAAATGAATACAAGAAACTTGCTAACGTTTTAGATACAGACACTGAAGAAGAAGCAACTAAGAAAGTAAATGATGTTAAGAAAAAATATGACGCAAGTCAAGTTGAACATCATTTAATGATGGTTAAAGCTATTGATTTAATTAAATCAAGTGCTGTAATTACTAAATAAATCTAATAAAAAATGAATTTCGCTCCATAATAATTATGGAGCGTGATTATTATGGATAAACATTATTGTTCGTTTTGTAACCGAGAAATAACAATTGAAAATTTTGGAGTTGAAGGAAACAATGCCTGGATGTGTATGGATTGTCTTGAACTCTACTATGAATTATTAAACTTCGATAGAAAAGAAATTTTAAATAGTGACTTTTTAAAAGAAACCGCTAAAGAAAATATTTCACCTAGATATATCTACGATAAATTAAGTGAAATGGTAATTAGCCAAGATAATGCTAAAAAAGTTTTATCTGTTGCTTTATATGAACACTATAAAAGAATAACTTGTCCCGAGTTAGATGATTTAGAAAAACCTAACATCTTAATGATTGGTCCTACGGGAGTGGGTAAAACTCTACTTGCTAAATCGATGGCATCAATCCTTAACCTTCCCCTTGCTATATGTGATGCAACTGTTTATACACAAGCGGGGTATGTCGGAGAAGATGTTGAAAATATTCTCTTGAAGTTGTTACAAAATGCAGACTATGATTTAGAACTTGCTCAAAAAGGTATTGTCTTTATTGATGAATTTGATAAACTCGCAAGAAAAGGGGAAAATCCATCAATAACAAGAGATGTATCAGGAGAGGGAGTTCAAAACTCATTATTAAAAATCATTGAAGGAAACATTGTTAATGTACCGCCACAAGGTGGTCGTAAACACCCATATCAAGAATACTTAAAATTTGATACATCTAAAGTCTTATTTATTTGTGCAGGAAGTTTTGAAGGATTAGATAAAGTAAAAAATAATGTTGTTGGTTTTGAAAATACAACTTCAAAAGAACAAAATCTGATTGATACAAAAAAACTTCAAAAGTTTGGTATTATCCCCGAAATCTTGGGTCGTCTTCCTGTCATTACAAGACTTGAAGCTTTGACCTTAGAAGATTTAGAGAAAATCCTAACCTCACCAAAAAAGGCAATCACCAAAGAATATGAAAGATTATTTAAGAGTGATAACATTAATTTGATATTCTCTGAAAGTGCCATAAAAGAAATTGCTAAAAAAGCTTTTGATGAAGGTACTGGAGCAAGAGCCCTTAGAAAAATCATTGAAGAAAGAATGCTTGATGTAATGTTTGAATTACCTTATAACAATGAAATAAACCAAATAATAATCGAAAAAGAAAATATAGAATATAGTTTATGCAAGGAGGCTATCCCTTCAGCATAAAGAAAGGAGACAAAATGTTTGACAAAAATATAGAAGAAAGAGAACAACTTCCAGCTATAGCTCTTTCTGACATTGTTCCTCTTCCTGGGAATGAAGTTAGAATTGATGTAACTAACGATAGTGACATCAAAGCATTAAAAGTAGCAGAACAATATCGTAACTATTTAGTTGTTCTATTCACATTAAAAGGTAAAGATGATTTTGATACTCCTAAAATTGATAGATATTATCAAATGGGGATTCTATCAAAAGTTGTTCTACATATGACTAATCCAAATGGTTCTCACCGCATAAAAATTCAACCAATCGTTCGTTGCCGTGTAAATGAATTTACTTTAACTAACCCTAATTTAATGGTTGACTTTACAACTTGCCCATCTTTCACTGAAGATGAAGACAAAGAACTTGCGACATTAGAACTAATAAAACAAGAATTGGTATCAGATAACAAAATGATATCAGTAATTGAAAATCGTGATTCAATCCTAAAAGCACTAAGAAAAGAAACAACTAGTGATGAATTTAGTGATTTAATTGCCTTTAATCTAGTAGGAGATTATAAAACACATTTACGTTACGTATTTGAAACTAACATTAATAAACGTTTAATATACATTCTTGAAGACCTAAGAAAACAAAAAGTTTTCCGTTCTTTAGAAATGAAAATAGATGAAGAAGTAAAAAGAAGTATCAATGAAAGTCAAAAAGAATACTATCTACGTGAAAAGATGAGAGCAATCCAAGATGAACTTGGTGAGAAAGCAAAGAAAGAAACTGACATTGATTCTTTAAGAGAACAAATCAAAAAATCAGGAATGCCAAAAACTGTAGAAGAAAAAGCTTTAAATGAATTAAATCGTTATGCTTCTACTCCAAGTACATCTCCTGAATCTGGAATCATTCGTTCATACATTGATTTCTTAATTGCTTTACCATGGAATAAACAATCAGTTGATTCTAATGATATTAAGCTCGCAAAAGAAATTCTTGACCATGATCACTATGGACTAGATAAAGTAAAAGAAAGAATTCTTGAGTATTTAGCAGTTAAAATTATGACTGGCAAAAATCCTCTAACAATCCTTTGCCTTGTTGGTCCTCCAGGAGTTGGTAAAACCTCTCTCGCAAGATCAATCGCAAAGGCTTTAAATAAGGAATTTGTATCACTTCGTTTAGGTGGTTTAAAAGATGAATCAGAAATCAGAGGTCATCGTCGTACTTACCTTGGTGCCCTTCCTGGTAGAATTCTTCAAAACCTAAAACGTGCAGGAACAAATAATCCCGTTTTCTTACTTGATGAAATAGATAAAATGAGTAGTGACTATAAAGGTGACCCTGCAAGTGCAATGCTTGAAGTACTTGATCCAGAACAAAATAAATTCTTTAGTGATAACTATCTTGAAGAACCATTTGATCTATCACAAGTATTCTTCATCGCAACAGCCAACTATCTAGATAATATTCCAGAAACTCTACGTGACCGTATTGAAATTGTTGAATTATCAAGTTATACAGAATATGAAAAGTTTGAAATAGCTAAAAACTATTTAATCAAAAAACAACTTTCTTCAAATGGCCTTGATGAATCAAAATTCTCAATTAGTGATCAAGCAATCTACACAATAATCCAAAACTACACTCGTGAAGCTGGTGTTCGTGAACTTGAAAGATTAATTGGTACGATTGTTAGAAAATCAGTAAAAATAGTATTAATGGATGGAAAAGAAAGAGTCGATATAACTGTCGATAATCTAGAAGAATTCCTCGGCAAACAACGTTTTGTTAACAACAAAACTGAAGAATCTGATTTAGTCGGTGTTGTTACAGGACTTGCTTATACTCAATTTGGTGGTGACACTTTATCAATCGAGGCAACCCACTATAAAGGTGAAGGCAGATTACTTCTTACTGGTAAACTTGGTGATGTAATGAAAGAATCCGCTCAAGCTGCTTTCTCATATGTTAAAACAAACGCAGAAAGATTCGGCATTGACCTTAAAGAGATTAAAGAATCTGATTTACACATCCATGTACCTGAGGGTGCAATCCCTAAAGATGGTCCATCGGCTGGTGTTACCATCACAATGGCTATAATTTCAACCTTTACAAATCGTCCCGTTCGCCATGACATTGGTATGACAGGAGAAGTAACCTTAAGAGGTCAAGTTCTTCCAATTGGGGGATTAAGAGAAAAATCAATAGCTGCTCATCGTAGCGGATTAAAGAAAATAATAATACCTTATGATAATCTAAGAGATATTGATGAAATACCTGAAAGCGTAAGAAACAGCCTTGAAATTATCCCTGTAAAACAAGTAGATGAAATAATTGAAATAATCCTAAAATAACAAAAAAGTAAAACGATTGCAATATTTGTTATCTTATGATATAATAACAAAGAATTGTATAAAAAATAGATAAATGGAGGCCTTTTATGAGTGCTTTAAAATGGTATGACTATATTTTACTAGTAGTATCTGTACTAATGATTTTATTAGTTGTTGTTCAATCATCTAAAGAAGATGGTATGTCAGCTTTCACTGGTGAAAAATCAGATTTATTTGCTAATCAAAAACAAAGAGGATTAGAAAAAGCTATTAATACAACAACTACAGTATTATCAATTATCTTCTTTATTTTAACAATCGTTGTTAGATTAATTGAAAGATACTAAAAAAGAAACATAGGGCTTAGGTTTAAGCCCTTTTTTCACGAAATTTAAAGGAGGTGAAACAATGAAAGAAAGAATAATTAATTTATTAAAAACCCCAAAACATCAACTTAGAACTCTTGATGAAATCTATAAAGATTTAAATCTAACCCAAGAAGATGAATTTGATGAAGTAGGTAGTGCCCTAGAAGAACTTGAAAATGATTTTATCATTACCCACAATAAACAAAATCAATTTGCGTTACTAGAATACTTTAACCTTGTAAAAGGTGTAATAAGCATTAAAGATGCAGGCTTTGGCTTTGTTGATGGAGAAACCTTTAGCGTCCATATTAATGAAAACAACCTTCATACTGCGATGTCAGGTGATACTGTTTTAGTCCGTTTTAAACAAGAAAGAAACAAAAACTTTGAAGGTGAAGTTGTAAGAATCATTACAAGAGCGACAACTTTCATTGTTGGTCCTCTAAAAAAACACAAAAATCGTTTCTTTGTAAAAGGATTAATTAATAAAATTAATGTTTGGGCAAGCGTTAAAGATGTTGATCAAAAAATAGTTAATAAAGTAGTAAAAGTTGAAATTACTAAATATTATAAGTATGATCAAGTAGAAGCCAAAATCAAAGAAGTCTATGGTGATGAATATGAAATTGGTATGGATATTACCATGCAAGTACTTGCGAGCGGAGTTAAATATCAATTTGATGAAGAAACTATTAAGGAAGCAAAATCCATTTCTCAAGAAGTTGACATAAAGAAATATAAAAATCGTCATGACTTAACAAAGGAAACTATAATTACCATTGATGGTGATGATGCAAGAGATTATGATGATGCGGTAACTTTAAAAGTATTAGATAATGGTAACTACCTTTTAAAAGTATGTATCGCAGATGTTAGTGAATATGTAAAAGAAGGCTCTTTCTTAGATATGGAAGCATATGAAAGAGGTACAAGTATTTACCTCCCAGATAGAGTTATTCCCATGTTACCACTAGAACTATCCAATGGCATTTGTTCTTTAAATGAAGGGGTAAATCGTTTAGTTGAAGTTGCGGAAATAGAACTTGACAAAGAAGCAAAAATCATTAATACTTCATTTTACGAAGGCATTATGAAAAGTAGTCATCGTATGACTTATAGTGTTGTAAATAAAATCATCGAAGATGAAGATAAAGATATGATTGAAAAATATCAAGATATTTATGAAATGCTTATTTTGATGAATACTTTATCAAAAAAATTATATGAAAAACGAATTAAACGTGGATCATTTGATTTTGAAACTACTGAAGTAAAAGTAAATCTTGATAAAAATGGTAATGTCATTGACTTATCTTATCGCGAAAGAAGAAGTGCTGAAAAATTAATTGAAGAATTCATGTTAGTCGCAAACGAAAGTGTAGCCGAACAAATGACATGGCTTGATGTTCCTTTTATCTACCGTGTTCATGATGAACCAGATGATGAAAGATTAAATCTTTTCTTAACAAGACTAAAAAGCTTAAAACAAGAATTCTCTTATAAAAATAAGGCAGCTCTACCAAAAGCTCTTCAACAATTCTTGATAAATACAAATGATGAAAATAACCCACTTGAAAAAACTTTAAAAGTAGTTCTAAGTAATACCCTTCTTAGAACAATGTCTAAAGCTAAATATCAAGAAGAAAATATTGGCCACTATGGTCTTGCCAGCAAGTGTTATGCTCATTTTACATCTCCAATAAGAAGATATCCCGATCTTCTAGTTCATCGCTTAATGAAACAATTCTTATTCAATGAAAGTGAAACTAATAATGATCCTATTTTATACTTTACAAAAAAAGTTCATGATACTGGAATTCAAGCTTCACTTAAAGAAAAGATGGCGGAACGTTTAGAAAGAGATACTACGGATATGAAAAAGTGTGAATATATGGAACAATTTATGGGAAAAGTATTCACTGGTATGATTTCATCAGTCGTTAATTGGGGGCTTTACATAACTTTAGAAAATACTGTTGAAGGTCTTGCGAGATTTGAAAATCTTCCATATGACTATTATGAAGTCGATGAGAAAAAAGGAATCATCTATGGAAAGAAAAAAGATCATATTTATAGACTTGGCGATGTAGTTAGGGTAAAATTAATAGATATAAATATAGAAAAACATCAAATAACATTTAAAATGTTAGGAAAGTTGGAAAATGAAGACAAATAATGAAAAAATAATATGCCAAAACAAAAGAGCATATCATGACTACTTCATCGAAGAAGAAATTGAAGCAGGTCTTGTCCTAAAAGGTACAGAGATTAAGTCAATTAGAAATGGTAAAGTAAGTATTCAAGAAAGCTATTGTGAAATAAAGAATAATGAAATGTTTATTGTAGGAATGACAATTTCCCCATATGAAATGGGAAACATCTTTAATCACATTCCTGATGCGAAAAGAAAATTACTACTCCATCATCGTGAAATCATAAAACTTGGCCAAAAGATTCAAAAAGAAGGTTATACCATCATCCCATTAAGAATTGTAATCCGAAATGGTATTGCAAAAATTGATATTGGAGTTGCAAAAGGTAAAAAACTTTATGATAAGCGTGAAGATCTAAAAAAAGCTAGCGACCTAATGTATGTAAAAAAGGCAACCAAGGAGGAAACTTATGGATAAACAAACGCTTGAAAAAATATCACAATTTATAAATGATGGTGACTATGAAAAAGCAGTTGAAGCACTTGATGAAGTAATAAAAAATGAACCAAAAAACTACAAAGCAATATTTAATCGAGCATTTATGAAGTTTGTTTGTTTAAATAAAGTAGATGAAGATGTTATAAATGACTTTGATAAAGTTGCTCAATCAAAGAGTGAATTAAAAGGAAAAGCCATTGCTTGTTTAGTCATTGCATATAGTCACTTAGAAAACTATCGTGCTGCCTATTTATGTGGTAAAGCGAAAGATTGTGACTATAGTGATTTTGCACTTGATTATAATTTTGCAATGTCAAGAGCTTGCTTTTTCTTAGGTAATGAATACTTAGAAGAAGCCTTAGATTATATAAATAAATGTTTAGAAGATGAAAATGCTGATGAATTTAATCATTACTACTGTAAAGTTGATATCTTACTTGAACTTGGCCGTTATGATGAAGCATCACAATTACTAGATGATATGTATAGTCGTTTTGGTGCAAGTTTCAACTATTACTATGATCGTGCTAGAATAAACTTAGAATTATATAATCATGATGAAAATAAGGATCCCCACTATCTTGAAGAAGCTGAAGCCTCAATTTTAGTCGCAAAAAAATATGAAGATAAAAGTATCTCCATTGAACTATTACATATAGAAGTTCTTATTAACATGAAAAAAGCCAAAGAATCATTGGAAATCTTAGAAAAAATTAAAAATGATCTAAAAGAAGAAGAATATATAATTAATAAATTAAAGATATACCAAGCAATAGATGATATAGATAGTATCATAGCAACTTCTAAAGAATATCTAAAAACCAATGATTCCCCATTTATTAATAGTTATTTAGGAGCAACCTATCAAGATAATGCTAAAAGTAATGAAGATTTAAAAGAAGCCCTTCCTTATTATAAGCATGCATATGAACTTTCTCCAAACTACACTACTTTTATCCGCTTATATAATCTAAACTATCTACTTCATCTAAATTCAGATAATATGGAATTGATTAGAGATTATAATAAAAAAGCCGAAGATAAAAGCGATACTTTAAATTGCCTTGCGACAACAAAATATCGCTTAAACCGTCCATATGATGAAATTGAAAAAGCATATATGGAAAATGGTACTAAAAATGGTGTGGATTATTTAAAATTTATATCCATAATTTCAATGATTGATGTTAATCCAAAAAGATTCTATCGTTACTTTAAAAAGTATAAAAAGATTCCACTTGAAAAAATTGAAACTTGGAATTACAAAAAGTTAGGCTTTATGTTCTTATTTGGTGAAAATGGTTTAAGCGTAAACTATGATCGTGCTAAAGAATTCTTACTTGCAGCATATAATGATGATCCTGATGAATCATGTAATATTTCAGCATTAGCTCGTTTCTATGAAGTTACAGGTAACAATGAAGAAGCCTTTAAATTATATAAGGAAGCATATCTTAAACGTATCAATTACTTTGCGGCTCAATGTGTATGCTCAGATGCCTATATGGCCCATGCATATTTAAATGGAATTGGTACTAAAGTAGATGAAGAAAAAGCCAAAGAAATAACCCTTAATGCTTTCAACTTTTTAAAAAAGTTATGTAATAATACCACTATTTATTTATATACTTTTTTCGCACTACAAGGTGATGAAAGATTTAAACTTGAAACGGCAGAAGAATATCTCCAACTTACTTTCCCTTTTGAAAGATATGAAATTACTAGATATATGATGTTAAAAAGGGTAAGAGAAGCTCTAAATAAACCTACTGCTGATATAGACAAAGAAATTAAGAAATGTCTATCTTTTACAACAAAAATTGCTAAAGACTTTTATAATGAACACAAAGATGATAAAATAATCTATATTTCTCCCGATTGTTTATGATTTAATATTAAATCTTCGCATAATTAAATCAATTTTTCTTTTTAGTTCATTGTATTCATCACAACTTATATTACATTGATTTGCTGTTGCTTGAGCATTATAAGTCAAAAGCAATTGTCCAACAAATTCCAACCAGTTACCTAGTGAGTTTTGTTGATCAACAGTAAGATTCTCAGCTAAAATATAACCAGTGATAGTACCAATCGTTGTAAATTGAAAAGGGGTTAAAGTCATTATCCAGTCAATAAATGACCGAATTTCATGAATATTTGCATTATTATTATTCATAACATTTCCCCCTTATATAATAATACGAATAAATTATCAAAAAAATACGTGAGGTAAGAATGAAAGTAATAAAAAAGCAAGTTAATAGTAAAATGTGTATTATTTGTGGAATTAATAATGAAGCAGGTTTAAAAGCTCCATTCTATGAAATGGAAGATAAAAGTGTAGTATCCATTTTCAAATACTCACAAATTCATCAAAGTTATCCTGAAAGAACTCATGGTGGCCTAATATCAACAATGCTTGATGAAATAATAGGTAGAGCCATCTGGATAGATGAACCTGATGTATGGGGAGTAACAATGGATCTACATGTAAAATTTAGAAAACCAACTCCATTAGATACGCCACTTTATGCGGTGGGAAAAATCACAAAAAGCAGTAAAAAGTTTTTCTCAGGAACAGGTTACATCAAAGATATGAATGGTAACATTCTAGCGGAAGCAGAAGCCAACTATATTAAACTTCCTGTTTCAAAACTTGCATCTACGGATGTACATGAAGATGTAAACATCTTAATACCTGATGATGTAAAAGAAATTAATATATAATGGATACTACAAAGTATCCTAAATGCAGCAGTGGCGGAACGGTAGACGCGCTACTTTGAGGGGGTAGTATACGCATGTATGTGTGAGTTCAAATCTCATCTGCTGCACCATAAGAAAAGCATAGGTTTGATACAAATGTTATCAAGCCTTTTTTCTTTGCTGATAGGAAACTATATCCTTTCCGCCAGCAACGTTCAGAGTCTTGTAGAAGTGTCAAACGGCATTTCTATGAGGCTCTTTTTCTTTTTGCATATTGCTACGGAACGAAAACCTTATCAACGGGACGATAGGTATTGCTACGGAACGATAGGTTCTTTTAGTTGCGAAGCTATTCATTTGTAAAAATAAGTAGAAATCATAGACAAAACCGCAAAAAAGTGATATAATAGGACCACGTTAAAAGGCTAGCGCACATTCGGTAACGGAAACAGTTACAGATCTCCTACTTGTTGGGAGGTTTTTATTCCATTAGTTAGAAGGAGTGATTATTGATGATTTTTTATTTTTCGGCAACGGGCAACACAAAACATGTGGTTGATAGAATAAAACGGGAAAACGAGGAAATCGTATTGATTGAAAATGCGATAGAAAGAAAGCAATATGACTATAAAGTTGACGATGGCCGAATCGGAATACTCACGCCTACCTATAATTGGGGCTTGCCTAGCATCGTTTATGAATTCCTTGAAAAGGTGAAATTTTCTTTTGAAACAAAGCCCTATATTTTTTATGTAGGGACTTATGGAACGACTACAGGATCCGCTTCGGCGTTCGTTGATTCTCTACTAAAAGCAAAGAAATTAAAACTGGATGCAAAGTTTGATATAAAGATGCCTGATACTTGGACTGTGTTGTTCGATCTTTCAAATAAAGAAAAAGTGAATGATAAAATTGAAAATGCTGAGGGAGAGATATCAAAGCTAATAACACAATTAAATAATGAAATTACTGGCAAGCATATGTCTTTAACTACGCCTCTATTTATTGGAAATTTAGGTAAAAAGATATATGACAATAAAACCAGAAAGACATCAAATTTATCTGTTACTGATGATTGCATTGGATGTGGATTGTGTGCAAGAAAATGCCCCGCAAAAGCAATCGAAATGATTGACAAAAAACCGGTCTGGGTTAAAGAAGAATGCACCATGTGCCTAGGATGCCTCCATAGATGTCCGAAATTTGCTATCTATTATGGTAATGGTAAAGCAACGAAGAAACATGGCCAATACACTTTTCAAAAATATGCCTCTAAAAAACATGATTAAAAAGGCTTCTACAAAAATGTAAGAGCTAGATGATATGACGCTACAACTGTACGCATTTTCAGTAAACTGTACGCACTTTTTGAGGGGTGTACGCACTTTGCATCACAATAGGTCATCTTACACATTAGAATGTGTCAATAAGTCATCAGATTTATAGTAGAAATATAGAGGTTTTACAACCTATTTTGAAGATTTTTGTTCCATATTTGGAACAATTTTTTATTTTCTAGAGATATTAGTAGTTCTATTTGATTAATGAGAGTTGATATAGGGTGTTTTAAGGTGGGAGGAAGAATAGGCGATTGAAGAAATTTGAACTAATAATTAATATGTAATATAATATTAGTAAAAATTATGAAAATATATTATAATAATAGTAATATCACGCTTTGATTGATTTTTTATCATCAAATGAGTTATGGTTATTCGCAATTAAACAATATATAATATTAGTGTAATTGGCCATTGCAATACATTAATAAAGGAGAAAATATTATGAATATAGGTTCAATAATAAAAGAACTAAGACAAAAGAAAAAGATGTCTCAGGAGGAACTTGCAGAATATTTAGGTGTATCAACACAAGCTGTATCAAGATGGGAAACATCAGTAAGTTATCCTGATATTATTTTGCTACCACTTATAGCAAATGTGTTCAATGTTACAGTAGACTATTTGTTAGGTACTGATAAATTTAAAAATGATAAAATAGTAGAAGAAATAAATGAAACTTATCGAAAATATAATAAAAAGGGTGATAATGTAGGGTGTTATGAATATATGAAAAAAATGTATGAAAAATACCCACATATTGAAAAGGTTCAACTTATGTATGCAAATTCTTGTAGTGCAGCACATAATGAAGATAAATCAATAATTGATGAAGGAATTGAAGTGCTTGAACGACTTGTTAGACTTTCGTATGATGAAGAGATAAAAGATAAAGCATATGATGAGTTATTTTGGTTATATTTACATAAAAAAGATAAAGTAAAATTAAAAGATATATTTAATAACTATATTAAACCAAAACTTAAGAAAGACTATTATTCGTCATATATGCTAGATGGGGATGAATTGACAAAATATTGTCAACTAGAAATATGTGGTATTATAGGTGATTTCTGGGATCAACTTATGGATATGAGAAAAAATGAAACTTATTCACTAAAAGAAATGGTAATTGCATTAAATAAATTTAACCAAGTTTGTCAAATAATGTTTGAAAACAAGGATTACCCAATACAAGTATTATGGTACATAAAAACAATAAATAGATTTATTGCAATTGATTATTTAAAATTAGATAATATAGACAAGGCATTACATCATATCAAAATATGTTGTGAATGTGCTGTAGAAAGTGATAGTAGACCAAAAGTTTTTAAACATACATCTTTGTTATTTAATCACATTGAAGATGATAGAGAACAAATTTCATATTCTGGTAATACAAAAATATATGGTAATGAATCTTTTACACTTTGGAATGATTTACAACGTGGAGATTTTGTTAAATTAAAAGGCAATGAAGGATATATTAAATTATTAGAAGAATTGGCAAAATATAAAAAACAATATAATTAGTCATCAAGTCAGTTAATCCAAATTTAAATTAGGTTAGCTGGCTTTTTACTTTCTCGTCTGTTTGTACTTAATAATATTTTTAGTCCATAATTACTTGGACTATATGTATGACATCAAAGATCATGATGTTTATATAGAAGGACAAGGATATTAAACAAATTCCAATTTATCAGTAAGTTTATTGCACGCATTTTGATCAAACTGTACGCAAATTGTATCAATATAGGTAGTCGAACACATAAGAAGCAATAGGTTTGATACAAAAGGTTTCAGACCTTTTTTTCTTTTTATATATTGTTAATAACAATTGATTGCACGTAAGTTTTTTAGATGATAGTAAAAATTCATTTATTCACGAAACAAAAATGTTGCAAACTATTTAATAATATTGTACAATAGCATTGAGGTATAGTTATGAAAAAATTAAATAAAATAGCAGAAATATATAATAATAAAGAATTAAAAAAAATGTCAATCGAACAACAAGAAAAATGGTTAAGAGCAAAAATAGTAATGCAATTTGTATATTTAAGAGAAAAACAAGGGTACACGCAACAAGAGATTGCGGATAAAATGGGAGTAATGCGTCAACAAATAACTAGATTTGAAAATATGAGTAATTCCCCAACTATTTTCTTTTTAGTAAAATATGCAAATGCATTAGGTACAGAAATAGATGTTGTTCTAAAAGGTGTAGAATTAATAGGGGTGACAAATAATGAATAAATATGAAATTGTTAAGTTTGTTGATGATGAAGTAAAATTAGATGTCAATATTTCTCCGTTAGAAAACAATATGGATTAATATTGAGCAAATGTCTGTCTTATTTGAGAGGGATAGATCAGTAATAAGCAAACATATTAAAAATATCTTTTTGGAAGGAGAACTTTTGGAAGATTCAGTTTGTGCATTTTTTGCACATACTGCAAATGATGGGAAAATATATAATGTTAAATATTATAATTTAGATGTAGTAATTTCAGTGGGATATAGAGTTAAATCAAAAAGAGGGGTTCTTTTTAGACAATGGGCAAGCAATATAATACAAGAATATTTAATAAAAGGATATGCAATTAATGAAGAAAGATCACTTGTTACAAATGAAAACTATGTAAGATTAATTAATAAAGTTGAGTCACTTGATGAAAGAGTTAATAACATTGAAAAAGAATATAAACCAAAAGAATTTAAAAATACTCAACTATTCTTTGATGGAGAGTTTTATGATGCATATACATTAATACAATCATTATTTGAAAGTGCTCATACTGAAATTATCATAATTGATAACTATGTTGATAGAACAATACTTGATAGATTAGTAGTAAAAAATAGTAATGTTCAAGTAGTTATTTATACAAGTATAAACTCAAGATTATTAACTAAAGATATAGATACATTTAATAATCAGTATGGTGGTTTAGATGTTAGATATACTACTAAAGTCCATGACAGGTATATTATAATTGATCAAAATAAGTTGTATCATTTGGGTCATTCAATTAAAGACTTAGGTAAGAAGGTATTTTCTATCAGTGAATCAGATAATAAATTAATATCAGTTTTATTGAGTAATATTTAGAATTTATTTATAGTTCTACAAACTTATAACCTATTAGAATTTTATTTTAGAAAATAAAATTAAGTACTTTTAGTAAATGTATTGACAATGTAATGACAAAGTGATATAATTACATTGTGAGGTGATAATATGAGTTTTGTTCAAGTAAGAATTGAAGAAGAACTAAAAGAAGAAGCAATAAAATTATTTAATGAATTAGGTTTAGATTTATCTACAGCAATCCGTCTATTTTTAAAGAAAAGTGTGGAAGATAAAAAATTGCCTTTCAAATTAAAAGTGAAAGAACATGATAATTCTAAAGATGTTAAATACAGAATAAAAGCTGATGTACTAGTACCACCTAGTACCAATCCGTTTGAATTAATGGATGAACTTATAAAAGTATGTAAAGAAAATGGTTGGTATTGTCTTGGTGGTGGTGTTCAGTATCCAAACAAAGTATTAACACTATCTAAAAAAGATGAAGGCATTTATTATTATGGTTCGCCATATCGAATTGAAAAATTACCAGAAAACTATGATTTTACACCATTTAAAGAACTTGCAATTGCATTTGGAAGCAAGCCTTCGCATATATCTATTAATGAAGGAAAAGTAATTCATGATGGTATTACATATCCTGTATATTTATATCAAATAGATGAAAAAATAAAAATTAATGAAGACTTTATCAATCATCCTAACTCAGCATTTGAAGTAGGTATGGAATTTCGTACGAAAAGAGAGTTAAAACTAAAATTAATTGATGTAATTAATGAATAAAGGAGAGAGTATATGCTTGTGAAATTAATTGTACCTTGTATTTCAATTATATTAGCACTAATTAATCTAATAAGACCAATGCAATGTGATGGTCCAATAGTTATTCGATTTGTTAAAAGAAATTCTGAATTATGGAATTTATCCCAAAGAATATATGCTGCACAATCATTATTATTAAATTTTGTGTTTTGTCTAATTGTAATTATTTTTAAAGATAATCATTACTTAAAAAATGAATTTTTAATTGTCACCATTATACTTTTAATTCAATTGATGCCGATAGCTTCTACGTACTTAATTCTAAAAATAAAATATAAAGATTTAAAATAAAAAGTTTTGTATCATTATGAATATGTTAAAAAGTAATCTTATAAGTAAAAATAAAGTTCTTTTTAAAACATAATGTACAGTTCTTCACAAACGCTCAACAATTGAAAAAAATTGAGTTATATGATACAATGTTATATAAATAATGAAAAAAAGCTTACAAAAACGATGGCAAGGTGAATATTTGTAGTACTACTCAATTTGAACTTTATTTGAACTGCCATAAGGAGAAACGGTATGAAAAATGGAAAATACTCTGTAATGATAGTTGAAGATCAACAAATGCCAAGAACACTATTTTCACATTTTGTGGAGTCATCTGACAAATTTTATTTACAAGTTGCGATAGAAAACGCATCAGTTGCGGATATTCTCTGTACTCACACGCCCGTGGATTTGATATTGATGGATGTTGTAACCGAAAATGGTGAGAGTGGATTGGATGCGGCGGCTAAAATAAAGTCGAAGTTTCCGAAGACGAAAATTATTATTGTCACGAGTATGCCAGAGTGTTCCTACATAAAGCGAGCAAAGCAAATTGGCGTAGAAGGCTTTTGGTATAAGGAAGTCAATGAACAGCCTATTTTGTCGTTGATGGAACGCGTGATGAATGGAGAAATCATCTATCCTAGTAGTACCCAACCAGTAAAAATGGGACTTGTACTCAGTACGGAATTTACACAAAAAGAACTTGAAATTTTGCGTCTTATGACTGGTGGATATAGTAATGTAGAAATTTCCGAGAAACTTGGTATTTCTTCAGGCGTTGTTAAAAACCATGTTGCAAATATGCTTAATAAAACAGGATTTCGTTCGCGTACACAACTTGCTGTAAGAGCAAGAGAATCAGGACTTGTAATCCTCGATAAAACTGATGATGAAATTTGAAAATACCCAAATAGAAAGATATAGACAGTCGCTTATTTGCGGCTGTTTTTTTGCAAACTGTACCTCACTTCACTAATAAAAAAAGTCAAAGGGGTGCCAAATGGCACTTCCAAATACATATACATTATGGTAAAATATATGTAGAGTGCAAATAAGTCATATTATAAGCAGAGGAGGATAAGAGGTTATGAAAAGAGTGGTACTTGCAATCAAAAATAGACTTGTTTTAGAGGCAGTGGCAACTGCACTTAAACAAACAGGTTTTTTTGTAGAGAAATCTTCTTCACAAAAGACTGAACATATCATTACTCTAACAACCGCTCTTATGGCAACTTCTCTTGTAATGGACGTCACAAGGTCGGACGATGGCACTTTTGATGTGCGAATGGATACCATAAAAGAAGTCAAACGACAAAACCCAGAGATTAAAATTGTGCTTCTTTGCGATAACGTATCTGATGAAAATAACGCATACAAAGTCAAGTGTGCCAAAGAAAATGGTAGCATCGATGCATTCTTTTATGAATCCGTTCCATCCGACTATCTTGCCGATGCAATAGATACACTTTAACAAGGAGGAAACAATGAATAAAAAGTTAATTTGCACAATATTATCCGTGTTAATGCTATTTACGATGATGACTTCGCTAGTCGCTTGCACGGATAAAGAAAATCAAAACACCAAAGAAATTACATACAAAATTGATTTTGTCAGCAATGGTGGAAGTTCCGTAACTGTAATTGAAGCAAAAGCTGGTGAAAAAATTGAAGAACCTGCCGTTCCTGTAAAAGATGGTTTTGTCTTTGAAGGATGGTATGAAAGCTCTGATAATGGCTTGACATTTTCAGATACCCCTTTTATCTTTGCTTACATGCCAGCGCATAATTGCACTCTTTATGCGAAGTGGTCGGAGCAAATCGTTAAGTACATGATTACCTTTGAAAGTAATGGTGGAAGTTCCGTAGCTGCAATTGAAGCAAAAGCTGGTGAAAAAATTGAAGAACCAACTGTTCCTGTAAAAGATGGTTTTGTCTTTGATGGTTGGTACGAAAGTTCGGATAACGGTGTAACGCTTGCTAAAAAGCCTTTTGCATTTGGCTATATGCCAGCGGAATCTATTACCCTTTATGCGAAATGGAAGCCGAAATCTGTTGCAGGTAAGTCTTATAAACAATCTGATACGCGTTTTAACTGGAAGAGTGAAGAGGAAAAAACTTTGTATCTTGAAAATTCACCATCAACCGAAGGACAATGGATCTCGTACTTCAGCAGTATGAAAGTCGAAATTACATTTATTAATGATGAAATCGTTACGTTTTCGTTTTACAACAAGAATGAGTTGTCGACACGCAATCTTTTGTATGCAATAGATGATGATAACATTATAAGGTTTTACGAAAATGAAGAAGCCAAGATAGCCAACAGAAGATATACGGGTGTCGGTTTATTTTTACATACGTTCAAAATTGCAGATGACCGCTCGAATGTGACAATTATCGTTGAAATGACAGCGTATGCAGCAGAAGACCCATTGGTTACAGTTGAATTAAATATGATTTGCCCGGTCAAAGGCAATTAAGCATAAACATTGAACAAATAAGGAGAATTTTATTATGACTAAATGTAAATCTATAATTGCCACGTCAATTTTAACAACGCTCATGTGTCTAATGATTATTTTAGGTGTATGTCTTTCAGGGTCAACGATTGTTGTTCATGCGGAAGAAAGTAAAAATATACCACAAATTGTATCAGTTGTAGATAAAAAAGGTAATGTTACAAAAGTTGACATGGATATGTTAAACCTGCCTATTGGTATAGTCGGAGAGAAGTATTATGCCAGAATCGTTACAACAAATGAAAATGACATTGTCTTCATTAAGCCTTATGCCAAAGAAACACGTGGCTGTTTGCCCAAAGGCTTGGTTTTTAATGCTGAAACAAAAGAAATTACGGGAACGCCCGCAGAAGAAGAGGGCGGCGTTTCTCGTGACGTTCAAATTTATTGCGATAACGAATACGGTTCGACGAACGTACTCGGTTGGTTGAACGTTTTTAGAGCAGATGAAAAGCCTACACTTACAGGCGATGTTCCTGCAACCGCTTATGTCGGCTCATACTATAGTGCAATGGTTGAAGTCGGTGGATATAACGATGGTTTTAAAGTATCACTTGAAGGCAATTATCCGGAAGGTATGATAGCATATCGTAATGGCGTTTATGCTTGTATCTCTTTTTCTACAACATCGGCAATGGCAGGTAAAACATATAACTTCACGTTATGTGTAGATAATGAGTTGGGTATAGTAAAAAAAGATTGCACTATAACTGTTGCAAATGAAGTTGTAGCACCTGAATTTATTACTGAAACGCAACCTTTGGGTGAAACCGCAGAAAAAGAATATGGCGAAAGACCTGTCGTTGGTAAACCTTTTGAGTTTTGGCTTCAAGCAAGCGGAACAAATACGGAAGATAATCCATTAGAGTTTTTCTTATATAAAGATGGCTCAATAGCAGATACAAATGCAAATGGCGAGTATGCATTGGGTGGCAACCTTTATTTAACAAAAGAAGGCAAAATTTATAGCACTAATGTTGAAGCGGTATCCGGCAATAAAATTAGTTGCTACATTGGAGTTAGAAATAAAAATAGTAGTGGCAATTATACATCAGCAAATACTACTACAAAATATTGTTACTTTACCATTGTTGATGGTTATGTTGTTGACGACATTATAATCACCCCTGCTGAAACCGATGTTCCAAAGGGTGGAAAAAGACAATTTAGAGTTGAAATAAAAGGTGTCGGTGATATTCCAACTGTAACTTGGGATTTTTATAGCCTACAACCTAAAGATAAAAATACAACAATTTCACAAAGCGAAGCATTTACAGTTGATAAAGATGGTGTAATTCGTGGAGCCATAACCCTTACTATCGGAGCAAATGAAACTCGTTCAACCTTATTCGTAAGCGTAAAAGTCGGGACAAAAAGTGAAGAGGCAACAGTAAACGTCATTGAACACACTCACACAACTCGTCTTGTTGAAGCAGTTGCAAAAACTTGCACGACTGACGGAAATATCAAACACTATAAATGCACTATTTGTAATGGATTGTTTGCTGATGCTAGTGCAACAAAAAATCTTACAGAAGCAGAGGTTAAAATTAGTGCAGGACACGAATTTACCGAAATGGTTGGTATGGTAGCACCAACTTGCACTACAAAAGGTATGAAAGCACATTTTAGATGTAAAAATTGCGACAAGTATTTTGCATTAGGTTCACTGGCAGAAGTAAAAGCAGAAAGTCTTGAAATTCCTATCGATCCAAATGGACACAATAATACCCACGATGATGGAAAACAAGCAACTTGTGCTGAAACTGGAATTTTTTCACATGAACATTGTTCATTATGTAATAAGAATTTTTATAGTGATTGTGTAACTGAAATGACAGACATTGTCGAACCGAAAAACGACAATCACGACCTTGAAACGGTTTGGACTTCGACTGTGGATGGGCACTATCACAAGTGCAAACGCATAGGTTGCAAGGACAACGGAAAAGTCGATTTTGCCGCTCATACCCCCGACAGAAGCGAAGCAACGGAAGAAAATGCGATAAAATGCACTGTTTGTGATTATATCATCACCCCTGCGCTCGGACATAAGCATCATTTGGCCCTTGTTCCTGGTATGGCTGCAACCTGTCAGTCAGAAGGCAAAAAGGCTTACTACGCTTGCGATGGTTGTTCAGAATTATTTGAAGATGAAGAAGGCACAAAAGTTATCACTACTGATATAGAAATTTGGAGCCTTATCTCGAAGACACACAAGTTCGGCAAATGGATTGCGGAAGTCCCTGCTACCAAAAGTACAACAGGAACAAAAGCGCACAAAGATTGTGAGTTTTGTGGCAAACATTTCGATAATGATGGAAATGAAATAACTGATCTTACAATTGCCAAACTTTCTTCTGACGAAGAAACTAATGATTCTAAAAAAGAAGGACTTTCTGATGGTGCGGTTGTAGGTATCGTTGTCGGTTCTGTCATAGTAGCAGGTATCGGCGGTTTTGCAATCTTCTGGTTTGCAATCAAGAAAAAGTCCTTTGCTGAACTTATTGCCGCTATCAAAGGCATTTTCAAAAAAAATTAAGATTGAAATTAATCAAAAAAGGAGATTAGAAAATGAAAAGAAAGTCATTTATAACAATTTTGACAACATTATTGTTGCTAGTGCTTGTAGTTTCAGCATTTACCTCTTGCAACAAAAAAGATAACGATAAGGATAAAGACACAACTCATACACATACTTATTCGACCGAATGGAGCAATGACGAAACAAATCACTGGCATGCGGCTACTTGCGAGCATACTTCCGAAAAAAAAGACATTGCGGTACATACTTATAGTGAATGGATGGAAACAAAAGCTCCAACCTATACCGAAAAGGGCGAAAAGCAACGCACTTGCACCACTTGTTCCTATGTAGATAAACAAGAAATTGACGTACTTGAAGCAAAAGAAAATGGCATTACATTTAATATTTCCGCTAGAATATACAACAAGATGGAACAAGGTCTGACTGCCGAAGAATATAGCGTAAAAGGCGGAACGGTCGCTTCAGTAGAATACAAAGTTAAAGGTGCGGCAGATACCGAATATTCTTCGACTGCACCTGTAAACGCAGGCGAATATACCGTAAAGATAAAAGTTACCGGCAACGCCGAGTATCGCGACGTGGAAGCAACCGCAGATTTTTCAATTGCCAAGAGAGAATTGTTTTACGGACAAGTATTTAAGGCGGCTGATAGGGATTATACAAAGGGTCATACCACTCGCGCAGGAGATACGTATTTTAACGGCAGTTTTAAGAATTCAAATATGATTGACGGCGATGAAATTTATCTTACGATAACGTTTGCAGCAAACGAAGAAGGAGCGGAACTAGTTTCTTGCGTAATGAGCGGAAAAGATGCAGAAAATTATTTTCTTTCAGACACTGTTAAACCATATCTAAATTAAAAAACAATTACGAAAAGCGTTGTATCTTTTAAGAACAACGCTTGGGACATTTTAAGGAGTAAAAATGAAAAGAAAAATTACAATAATTCTCTCGTTTTTATCTGTATTCGTTATGTGCATTGTCCTAGTGGCTTGCAATGGTAACAATAAAGACAAAACGATAAAAAATCTTTCAGGCGATTGTGGCTTTACCGCCGAAGGAGAATTTTTAAAAGGCAGTACGCTTGTTGTTCAGCCACTTCGTGAGGTAACGGACGAACAAAAAGCATTAATAGCAGAAAAAGATGTTTGCGTAGACTACAATATGCAAGTCTATGATATTTCCGTGCAAAAGGACAATGTAAAAGTTCAATCGAATGGAAAAGTCAAAATCACTTTGGATTTCAATGGTGATTCTCCAAATGGTTACACTGTATTCCACTTCAAGAGTGACACAGAAATGGAAATTTTGCCAGCAACTCTTGCAAATGGTAAATTATCTTTTGAAACAACTAGTTTTTCGGTTTTTATTATAGGAGAAAACAAACCAGGAGAATACAACTACAATATAACATACAACCTTGAAGGAGGAAACTTTGCGGACGGAGTTACCGCCCCCGCTTCTTATAGCAATGAGAGCGAATTTCCGCTTGTTTTGCCTACGCCCGAAAAGAGCGGCTACACCTTTAAGGGCTTTATGAACGCTTATGACGTTGTAATAACCGAAATTACCGCCACTATGCGCGGCGATATTACCCTTACCGCACAATGGGAAAAGAGTGCCGAACCCGCTTACATAATGAGCGAGGACGGCAAAACCGTTACGTTTGGCAGTTATCCGCAAACGCTTGTGGAAGATGAAATTTTGGCTGCAAAACTTACAAAATGCGCAGTGTCTGCTCCCACGTTAAACGACGGCGCAAGCGGATGGATAAGTTTCGGCTTTTACAGTAAAGGTACGGTCAGAAATTACGCTTGGTATAAGGATATAGAACTTGACGGAACTCGTTATCGCGGTATTTATTTCAACGAATATCGTATGAGCCAGACGAGCAAGGAAAGTAAAGCCGTCATGAGCGATACTGCGCCGGATATTTCGTGGATGTATCAAAGCGGCGTAAAAACAGAAACCGTTTACTGGTTCAGATTCGAGCCTGTCAAGTGGAGAATTCTTACGAAAACCGACGGCAAAGCGTTTCTTATGTGCGACAAAGCGATATTCGCAATGCAGTTCCAGCACGATATAGAAAGCGCCGTTCCTTGCGATTACGCAAGCAGCGATATCCGCAAGTGGCTGAACGAGTCGTTTTACGGCTTAGCGTTCGGTACTGCGCAGAAGAACATTATACTCGATACCGTAGTGGATAACAGTGTAGAAAGCGCAAAACCCAAAGATAGCGAATATGCCGAATGGAACACCGGCGAATATGGCACGTCGGGCGCCGATACGATAGATAAAGTGTTTTTGTTGAGCGTACATGACATTACGAATCCCGATTACGGTTTTAAGGCAGATCCTTTGAAGTCCGGGGCAAGTACGATGAGAACAGTTAATTGGACGGACTACGGCGTATACGTCGGCGGTTTTAAGTATGACAGTAATTACGGTAGCGACTGGCTGCTCAGATCCCCGATGTACAGAAAAACGGGCTCGCGTAATCAGAAAGAAAATCTCGATCTTGTGTTGTGTGAGTATGACGGAAGGACGTGTTGTTCGTTCGGATCGGCGGAATATACGTCAGCCGGTATTGTTCCCGCGCTATGGATAAACCTGTAATTTAGTTCCAAACAATAAAACAATCGAGCCGCAAAAATAGGCGGCTCGAATTACCTAACGGAGAAAATATATGAAAGCAATAAAAAAATTGATTATATCCCTTGTGGTGATCGTGGCAATTTTGGGTGTTGCCGTTATCGGCGGATATATTTATGTTCGCACGACTTACGGTATAGACCTTTTCCGCACCGCAGGGCAACTGAAAACCCTTACCCAAGAAGTGGACGAAACCACCCTTTGTCCGAACGCTTACGGCGACAAAGATTTTGCCGATATGAAAACCGAAGTCAATAAAAGACTTGACGGACTTATTTCTTACGAGCAAGGCAAAGGATACAACGGCTATTCGGTTAATTTCGCTTCGCTTGCGGGCAAAAGTATGGATGATATGATTTCGCTCACCGAAAAACAAGTCGGAGCGATTGCTCAAACGGTCTTTTACGAGCAAACGGGCGGTAAAATAAAACTCGGAGAAAAAGAAGTGTCCGTAACAGTCGTTCAGGTGGATTTCTCGGAATTTGCCGACAACGGCAGCGCAGACTTCAACGTAGTGGCAAAACTCGACCTTACGCCGTTCAAAGCGGATATGGGCGAATTTCCGTATAAATACTTCAAAAAGTATATCCCCGATAATCTTTACGTTTCTTCTACCGTTCGCGTAGATAAGGCGGAAACGGAAGGCTTTGCCTACACCGTAACACACAAATCGCTTACGCTCAACAACCTTTCGGCAAGCGATACGGCAGATCTCTTTGATACGCTCAACGCTGTACTGAAAATAGGTACTGCCGAAAACATGAATATACAAATCGGCACGACGGCTGTAAACGCCCTTATCGGCACAGCAGAAAACCCCGGCTTCGCTTATTCTATGAAAGCAATCGGAGCAACTACGTTCAATTTCGCCACGGTTTCTGGCATAGACTGGTTTATCGTATATTAAACTACTTAAAGGACGCAATATGGCAAACGAAACGCATAAAATCAAACTGCTTGTGTTATGGGATATTCTCTGTAAATATACCGACGAAACGCACCATTTGAATACCGACGAGATAATAAAAATGCTCGCCGATAAAGGTATCAACGTTTCAAGAAAAATCTTGTCGCAGGATATAGCCCTTTTGAACGACAGCGGATATGAAATTCTGTCGTATAAAAAGAAGTATTACTACTATTACGTTGTAAACAGACCTTTCGATACGGCAGAAATCGTTATGTTGTCTGACGTTGTGAAGGCTTCTAAACTTACGCCTACGCAAAAGAATATGGTAATAGACAAACTTTTCGGTATGCTTTGCTCCGGTATTGCCGCCGAAATTTCCCCTTACGTCATATCCACGGATAAATGCCGTCACGGGAACAGTTCTATCATTTACAGCGTTGACGCTATCGAACAAGCCATAAAAGGAAACAAAAAGGTATCGTTCCTTTATTTCGATTATGACGAAAAGCACACGAAAATCCACCGTAAAGGCGGCAATCGGTATTACGCAAACCCTGTCGGTATGGTTTGGAACAAAGATAATTACTACCTTTTGTGCTTTACCAACGGACACGACGATATGGTAACTTACCGCCTCGATAAAATGGAAGACGTCAAGGTCGAAACTTACGAGCGAGAACCGCACGACGAATACGAATTGTTCAACACCGAAGAATACCGAAAGCAAGTCTTTTCTATGTTCGGCGGTGAACCGCAAAAGGTTACGTTGACCTTCACAAAAGATATGATTTCCGAGATTTTCGATAGATTCGGGGACGATTTACATATCCGCAAGGGGTTGGACGAAACTTTTTCCGCAGACGTAACCGTTCAAGTGTCAAAACCGTTCTTCGTCTGGGTTGTAGGAACGCTCGGCAAGGTAAAAATCAAATCACCGAGTTGTGTAAAAACCGAATTTGATAACTTTACAAACGAAATTGTAAAATCATATTGCAAATAACAAAGAAAGACGGATCTCGGTCCGTCTTTTCTATTTTTCCTTACGGGTATTGTTAAACAGTCTGTTCCAATACTCGTTTTTTTCGTCCTCGGTCATTCCGAACGTCGGACTGTCTTCTTCCCTGAACAAGTTAATTATTCTTAAACCTTTTCGTTTGGCATAATTCATAGCCTTTTTCGCACCGCTGGGATTGTGTGCCTTATCAACGTAGCAAATAAGCGTATCGCACTTGTCAATCATTTGCTTATTGCTTTCGGTTATCTGTTGCTTGAAATGCAAGTGTTCTATGTCGAAGATTGTCGTTTCTACGTCTTGATAAGGAACGTAATCAAGACTATCTTTCTTTTCTATTGTGTGATAACTCGTTAAAATTACTTCTATTTTTATGTCGGGGTGTACCTTCCTTGCGGTTCGGCAAGCGTTCAAAGCCATTTGGTCGAAATCACCGTGCGTTCCAATTAAAAAATGGCTGCAACCATCGGCAATACATTGCTCGATAACTGTTTGCAACCGTTCCTTAACTTTGTCTGTGTAAAATACTTGCCTATGACCTATAAAAGCCGTCTTGCTTTCCATATCGTAACCCTAAATATATATTTGCGGCTATGATATTGCTAAAAATAAGATGCCGCCCCAAACGAGACGGCAAATATAGAACATACCGCCGTTTGAGCGCCAACCCATTCACAACAAATGAAGTATCACAAAAGTGTACGTTACATAGTGTTTGTAAACACGGTCGATATGAATCTACCTATGTTTACTATGAACGTACAAGTCAATTATGATACCCCATTTGTTGAGTATATTTGTTGTGAAGTTGCCGTTTAGGCATATTTTGGTTGGCAGTATTTATTCTACTATTTATTAGGGATTTTGTCAAATCTATACAAGCCTGTTAAAGTAACTATTCTTTGTTGTCAGCACCTTCTTTGCGTTCTTTATAATGTTCGACAATACACATAAGAAGCGTGGAAAAGAACGCTTTTCTTTCTTTGGAGTAAGATTTTCAATACTCGGACGACTGATAGCGTAGACTGCACGCTCTTTTTTTGTTTGTTCTTTCATAAGACTGATATGATGTCTCTAAAGTAGACAGTGAATAAAACTATTTACTATCTACTTTGGAGGCATTTTTATTATGAAAAGAAAAACCAATTCTTATGGACAAAAGGATTATAAATATTAAACTAAAAGTACCAAATTGTATTCATATAAGAATTTAGTCAATCTATTGGCTCTCTCTTTTTAAAATTGCGCAAATAAAAATACACATAAATGTATTTAACTTTTTTATTTACCAATTGAAGTTTAATGTAGTGTAATTTAATTAATATATGAAAATAATATTTTTGATATTGAAACGAAACTTACAAAGTATATATAAAGTTTTGAACTAAAAAACAGAGTGAATATTATATGACTTAGCCTTTAAAACGTTTATCGCAACAAGAGGTGATGAAATTGAAATACAACAAAATTTAAATAATCGTTTATGTTTTAATGATATTATTCCGTTAATTTAAAAATATTATTCCGTAAATGCTTGATATTGTTCCGCTAATGTTGTATAATAAATAGAAATGGAGGTATAATCAATGTATATAACTGTAAAACAAGCTGCAGAAAGATGGAAAATTTCTGAAAGAAGAATTCGTACTCTTTGTGCAGAAGGAAAAATAAATGGAGCATATCAAGAAGGACGTGGATGGAAAATACCAATTGATGCTGAAAAACCGGCCGATGGAAGATACAAATCAAAAGAAAGTCTTTTATTAGTTATAGACAAAAAGAAAAAAGAACTTGATAATAGAAGACCACTAACTGAAGGTGAACTCGCAAGGCTTAATGAAGAATTTATAGTTGAATATACCTATAATTCAAATGCTATTGAGGGAAATACGTTAACGTTAAGAGAAACCGATCTTGTACTTAGAGGTATTACGATTGATAAAAAACCATTAAAAGATCATATTGAAGCAACCGGACATAAAGAAGCATTTGAATATGTTAGCGAGTTAGTTAAAAATAATGTCCCAATTAGTGAAAGCATTATTAAACAAATTCATTTTTTAGTTTTAGCCGATAAAAAGTATGATAGGGGTGTCTATCGTAAAATTCCTGTACGTATAATGGGAGCTTATCATGAACCTGTACAACCTTATCTAATTGAATCTAAAATGGAACAGCTTTTAATAGATTATAAAGAAAGTAAAGATCATATAATAACTAAGTTAGCTCGCTTTCATATTGAGTTTGAAGCTATTCATCCCTTTATTGATGGAAATGGTAGAACAGGTAGATTATTAGTTAATTTAGAACTGATGAAAGCCGGATATCCACCAATTGATATTAAATATAATGATCGTTTTGCATATTATAAAGCATTTGATGAATATCATACTAATAATAATTTATCAGCAATGGAAAATTTATTTGCAAAATATATTAATGAAAGACTTGACATGTATTTAAAAATCTTGTAATAAAACAATAATAATTTACCAAAGCTAAGTATTGGAATAACCATTAATTTAAAAACTCCCTATAAAAAAGTGCAAATAGCGTATAAAACTCCCTATAAAAAAATGTACAATTCATTTGAAACTCATTATAAAAAAGTGTATAATTTAATTAGAGGTGATAATTATGTTTGAAAGAAAAATATATAATGAAATTATTTCATGGTATAACTCCTTGAAAATTAAAAAAAGAGCTTTAATTATTAAGGGATTAAGACAAATTGGTAAAACAACAATTGTTAGAAAATTTTGTGAAGAACATTATGAAAATGTTATATATATTGACTTCATGCATAATTCATCTATAAAATCATTATTTGATAAAGATTTAAACGTAAATGATTTAATAATTAGTTTGTCTGCATCTAACTTAGGCGCAAAATTTATTCCATATAAAACAGTAATTATCTTTGATGAATTACAAGAATGTGCAAATGCTAGATCTGCTATTAAACCATTTATGGAAGATGGTAGGTTTGATATTATTTGTACTGGATCACTTTTAGGACTTAGAGGCTATAACAAAAAAGTTTCAAAGGGAGTATCTACGGGATTTGAAAAAGTTATAACTATGAAACCCATGGACTTTGAAGAATATTTATGGGCAATAGGTCTTGAAAAATCAGTTATTGATTACGTAAAAAAGTCATTTATCGAAAAAACTAAAGTAATGCCTAATGTAAATGAAAAACTCATGAAATATTTTAAAGAATATCTATGTGTAGGAGGACTTCCTGATGTGGTTAATTTATTTAATTTAACTCATGATCTAACGCAAGTAAGAGAAATTCAACAAAGTATTTTAGAAAGTTATAAAGATGATTTTGGTAAACATCTTAATAAAAATGAAACTCAAGAAATTAACCAAACTGAATTAACTAAAATTATGCAAGTATATAAATCTATTCCTAACCAACTAGCTAAAGAAAATAAAAAATTTCAATATAAACTAGTAGCTAACAATGCTAATTCAAGAAGTCACAACAATGCAATTACTTGGTTAGAAGAATTTGGATTAATATGCAAATGTCATAGCTTAGTTAATTTGGAGCTTCCACTTGATGGTAATATGGATGATGATACATTTAAAATATATGTTACTGATACAGGATTATTTGTTGCGATGTTGGAAGATGGAACTGTTGATAATATTATAAATGGAGATTTAAAGGTATATAAAGGAGCAATATTTGAAAATATTATTGCTGATGCATTTAGTAAAATGAACAAAAACTTATATTATTATCATAAACAAAGTGGACTAGAAATAGATTTTGTTACGAGATACAATAATGAAATCACTTTAATTGAAGTAAAGTCAAATAATGGCAATGCTAAATCTTTAAAAGAAATATTGAATAATAAAAATAAATATAATATTAGTAGTAACTTCAAACTAGCAGATAGTAATGTTGGTACCACAAACGGGATTAACACCATTCCATTATATATGGCATTTTTAATAAAATAAAATTTATGAAAAGGAACTAGTATATATGAACCGAACACCATTGTTCATTGGTGTATTTCAATATTTAGTTCCTTTTTGATATTTATAAGTTATTAATAATTATTAACGATTATTATAGTAATATATAAAGTAGTGGGAACCTTTTTTAATCTTTTACAACTATATAAGTGAAGAGGTAAATATTTTATGAATGAAACTATGAACAAAAATGAGTTAAAAGAAAAAGCCGTAGATTATGCTAGTAAAGTATTTTTCTATTGTATCAAAAGATGCAATAATAGAATGGATGCTGAAGACTTATCAC